>CAVCAV010000037.1:0-17962 GCA_963600165.1 Christensenella sp. UBA1685
ACGCCAAGGCTGGTATCGCTCTTACCGACACCTTCGTAAAGGTTGTTTCTTGGTACGACAACGAAATCGGCTACTCTAACAAGGTGCTCGAACTCATCGCTCACATGGCTAAGGTTAACGCTTAATCTTTAAGCACACACCTTTAACCACACACTAACATTACCGCTGCAGCACGCAAGGTGTTGCAGCGGTAATTTTTTTATTATCTTTGCATGAGGCGAACGATGGGGGCGAACGATGGGGGCGAAGTCTCCTGACTTCGCGCTCTACACGGCCTTCCCCGCTTATGGAGGCGACGTTTGAAACGTCGCGCTCTACACGGCCCTTATCCATCTTTGCGCGAAAAAAGAATTTCTGACAATTCACGAACATCCATGTTCGTAAAAAGAATTCATGGGCAATTGACTTTCCCTTCGGCCGTCGAACTTCGTTTCATGGCTCATTCATGAGAATTCATGTTTAAAAAGAAGATATGCCTTTGGGCGTGCAATAAGCCGCTCTTGCGAAGTCAGGAGACTTCGCCCCCATACGCTAACGCCCTCAAGACCTCGCTTGAAAGCCGTGTAGAGCGCGACGTTTCAAACGTCGCCTCCATAGAGGGTGCATTCGCGGCGCAGCCATTTGCACATTCGCGAAGCGACGTGTAGAGCGCGAAGCCAAGAGAATTCGCCCCCATACGCTTGCACCCTCATGACTTCGCTTGAAAGCCGTGTAGAGCGCGACGTTTCAAACGTCGCCCCCATAGAGGGTGCATTCGCGTCGCAGCCATTTGCACATTCGCGAAGCGACGTGTAGAGCGCGAAGTCAGGAGACTTCGCCCCCATAGCCCGCTCAAGGCATCCCTCATTTGCACATTTGCACATTTGCATATTTGCACATTAAAAAAATTCCCTCCATGCAAACCGACATCATCACCATACTCGGCCCGACGGCCAGCGGAAAGACACGCGTAGCCGTGGAAATGGCCCGACGGCTCAATGCCGAAATCATCAGTGCCGACAGCCGACAAGTGTACCGGCGCATGGACATCGGCACAGGCAAGGACCTCTCCGACTACACCGAAGGAGGCACACCCGTAACGTGCCACCTCATCGACATTGCCGAACCCGGCACAAAATACGACCTCTTCCAATACCAGCGCGACTTCCTCACGGCCTACAACGGCATACGTGAGAGAGGACACCGCGTGATTCTCTGTGGAGGAACCGGACTCTACCTCGAAAGCATACTGAAAAGCTACCGCCTCTCGCCCGTTCCCCAAAATCCCGAACTGCGCAAGAGCCTCCAGGGGAAAAGTCTGGAAGAACTCACCCGCATACTCTCCACCTACAAGACGCTCCACAACACCACCGACGTCGACACCCCGCAACGCGCCATCAGGGCCATAGAAATAGCCCACCACTACCAGACGGAACAGCTTGAAGACCGTCCGTTCCCGGCAATCACTTCCTACACAATAGGCATCGACGTGGACAGAGAGACGCGCCGCGAAAGAATCACCCGCCGACTGCACGAACGTTTGGAGGCGGGCATGCTCGACGAAGTGAAGGCATTGCTCAAGGAAGGCATTGCGCCCGAAGACCTCATCTACTACGGTCTTGAATACAAATACCTCACGCTCCACGCCACCGGGCAACTCGCCTACGACGAGATGGTACGCCAACTAGAAATAGCCATCCACCAATTTGCCAAACGGCAAATGACGTGGTTCAGAGGCATGGAACGGCGAGGAATAGAAATACACTGGATGAAAGCGGAAGACGCCGCAGCGTTCAATCCCGACGAAGTGTGAGAAACAACAAGACGAAAGACATAAGATTTTTGGAATAAAACATTCAAAACAAACAAAACGAGGCTACGCCTTTGGGCAAACGTCCAAAACAATAAAAGAGCACAAATGAAGGCGCGACACGGAGGCGTAGCCTCGTTTTATTTGTTTTGAGCGTTTTATTTTCCTCATCCCAAATCAACCAAGTCGTTTCTACAAGCATTACCAAACAAACAGCACAATGGCAACAAAACCCTGGGGCATTATCTATTGCCCGAAAGAAGGCAGTGCGAGCAGTCGCCGACGCTGGAAAAAGATAAGCGAACACCTCCACGCCGAAGGCATCAACTTCGACTATGTGCAAAGCGAGGCGCCCGGTTCGGTGGAGCGCCTGGCAGCCATGTACACCCGCGGCGGATATGCCACCATCATCGTTGTGGGCGGAGACTCTGCACTGTCGCATGCCCTGTGCGGCATTGTGCAGGCTGCCGCCGAAACAGGTTGCCACCTGCCCACGCTGGGCGTTATCCCCAACGGGTTCGGAAACGACTTTGCCAAATATTGGGGACTCGACCCCGACAATTACAAGCAAACCATAGCCGTTCTCCAACGTCACCACACCCGCAAAGTGGACATCGGCCAACTCACCGTTCACCCCGCACCGGCTGCCACGCAGTCCCATGGAGCCAAAGCCTTGTTTTCGGGAAAAGCAGAGAAAAACGCCGAAAGCGACGACAAAGACAAACACTACTTTTTCCTCAACTGCATCAACCTGGGAGTGGGCGCTTCCATCACCAACCTGCGCCGCAAAACGCGCAGTTTGTTTTCCCTCAATGCGCTGTCGTACACCTTTTCCGCCCTTCTCCTCTTGTTTCACAAAATGAAATATGCAATAGAACTCCACATCGACGGCGTAACCACCCGCCGCAAGGCATTTACGCTCTGCATAGGTTCGGCAAGAGGATACGGACAGACACCGAGCGCCGTGCCCTACAACGGCATGTTCGACGTCACGCTCGTGCGCAACCCCAAAGCGGCACAAATCATCCACGGACTGTGGCTCCTCTTCTCCGGACGTTTCCTCAGCCACAAGGCTATAGAAGTGTGGCGCACACCGCACCTCCACATCAGCAACCCCTCCCACGCTCCCCTAAGCGTGGACGGCCACATAATACACACCCGCTCCACATCGCTCGAAGTGACCATCCACCCCGAAGCCATCGACTTCATCATTCCGTAGAGACGGACAAAGCAAAGTACATGGGAGCTCTCCCCTCTATGAAGGCGAGATTCCCCTCTATGGGATGAGTTATCCCTCTATGGGGGCGAGCTCTCCCGAGCTCGCTTGAGCGGATAAAGCGGTGCAAAAAAGTAAATTGCAATACAGCGTTTTTTGTGCGGCGAGCGGCCTTTCAGGCCGCTCGCCGCGCAATACTAACCCTAAACTGGACCTATACGCCTAAAACTGCGCACTTATGTTTCCTATTACCAAAAATTCATGGCCAATTCCCGGTCATTCATGTTTTTACATTCACACATGAATCACCACGAATTAGCCATGAATTGGTCATGAATAATCTGAAGCCAACAGTCCTACCCCTGTTCCGAAACGGCCAAGAGCTTATCCACGTCGAGCAAACGGATTTTGCGGCCGTCCACTTCCACAAGTCCTTCCTTCGCAAAACTCATCAGCGTGCGGATGGCATTGCTCGTAGTCATATTGGAAAAGCTCGCCATGTTCTCGCGCGTAATCAGCGAATTGAGCGTTTCGCCGTCTTCCGTAAAACCGTATATCTCGGAAAGCGTCAGCAAAGTCTCCGCCAAACGGGCACGCACGTGCTTCTGCGTAAGGCTGACCATGCGTTTGTCGGCCAGTCCCAGGTCGACGGCCAAAGCGCGGATGAAGAAAGCGCAAAGCTGGTTGTTGGTCTTCATGGCACGGTATACCACATTCATCGGCACCCATGCCACGAGGCTGTCCTCGAAAGCGGCCGCAGCCGTCACGTAAGGTTCGCCCGCCATGGAAGCGCGGTAACCGAAATACTGCACAGGGCGCAGCACGCGGTTGATGATGGAACGGCCGCCATAGCCATCGCGGTAGATTTTCACCTTGCCGGACAAGAGGCACAACAAATAGTCCGGACTTTCGCCCTCATGGTAAATCATCTCATTGCGGCGATAGCGATAAACCGACATGTGCGTAAGAAACATCTTCTGCTCCTCTGCCGTAAGCAGAGACCAAAGTTCGTTCATCGCTTCGCTCACTGAAGCCTTGTCGTATTTGTCTAACTTAGTCATGGATTTGTTCAAGGAGAGAAATGTCCCAACAGGATAGATTTCTCTACAAACTGTCAATATTAAGGATACAAAGTTCGGCGGAGCAAAAAAGCCGCAAAGTTGAAGAACCGTGCAGCGCCGTCGTGCGCCGAACAATTCAGCGTGGCGACATTTCTTTCAGAACCGCCCGTAATGCTTGCAAATGTATAAAAAACGCAAGATTGGCCCAAGCTACATTGCTAAAAAACATACTTTTACCCCTCCGTGCCGCAAAATGGAAACATTTTTTTTCTTCTTCTTTTTTTGCTCCCGAATTTTTTATACTTTTGAGAGCAAATAAGCTACGTGCGACGATGCGCTCCCCCTACCCTGCCAAGCGGACAACTTGGGAATGAGCCACATACGCTCCGCACGCAAGCCATCATCACCGACTAACAACAAGGCATCGACAGAGACCTTACAATCAACCATTTTACCATGTGCTACTTAAGATTTGACAAGGCGCAGATGACCAACCTACAGGACTCCCTGTACAAAGAAATGCTCATCACCAACCGCACGGGAGCCTACTGCTCCACCACGCTGGTTGGCTGCAACATCCGCAAATACGACGGACTCCTTGTCATCCCCGTACCAGAAATCGACGACGAAAACCACGTTCTCCTCTCCTCGCTCGACGAAACCGTCATTCAGCACGGCGCAGAATTCAACCTTGGTCTCCACAAATACCAAGGCGAAAACTACAGCCCTAAAGGACACAAATACATCACAAGTTTCGAGTGGGAGCAAGTGCCTACATGGACCTACCGCGTGGGCGGCGTAATTCTTAAAAAGGAATTGGCATTTGACACTTCCATCCACCGTCTCTACATCCGCTACACGCTCCTCGAAGCACACTCCGAAACCACGCTCCGCTTGCGTCCCTTCCTGGCCTTCCGCAGCGTCAGACAATGGACACACGAAAACGGTGTAGCCAACCGCAGCTACGACAATGTGGAGAACGGCATTCGCATGTGTCTCTACCAGGGCTACCCCGACCTCTACATGCAGACGAGCAAGGAAGCACAGTGGTGCTACTGCCCCGACTGGTACCGCGGACTCGAATATCCGAAGGAAAGCGAACGCGGATACTACGCCTCGGAAGACCTGCTCGTGCCGGGCTACTTTGAGATGAACATCGAGAAAGGCGAGTCCATCGTATTCAGCGCCGGTGTTGAGCCCATGTCGCCCCAAGAGATTGAGGCTCACATGCAACAGGAGATCGACAGCCTCGACCACCGCGACACGTTCTACCACTGCCTCGTAAACGCTGCCCACCAGTTCAGGGTAAGCAGCGAAGGCGAGTCGTACATCCTTGCCGGTTACCCCTGGTTCAAGCCCCGCGCACGCGACACGTTCATTTCCATGCCGGGCCTCACCCTCGCCATCGGAGAGACCGACCGCTTCGAAACCTACATGGCCACAGCCCAGAAGGCCGTTTACAACTTCATCCGCAAGGAGCCCATCTCCGTAGGCATCTACGAGATAGAGCAACCCGACACGCTGCTTTGGCTGACATGGTGCCTGCAACAGTATGCCAAGTACACCACCCGCACACAGTGCTACGAGAAATACGGCCAGCTGCTCAAGGACGTGATGAACTACATACTTGAAGGAAAACACCCGAACCTTTTCGTCCATGAGAACGGTCTCGTCTACGCCAACGGACGCGACCATGCCATCACGTGGATGAACTCGCAAAGCAACGGACGCCCCGTCATTCCGCGTTCGGGCTACATCGTGGAGTTCAACGCACTGTGGTACAACGCACTCAAATTCTTCGAACAGATTCTCACCGAAAACGAAGGCCCCGACAACGAAGCGCTCGCCCACCAGGCTGCCGCCGAGTCGGAGAAGCTCAAGGCTTCGTTCAAGCCGACGTTCCTCAACGAATACGGTTACCTCCTTGACTACGTGGACGGACAAATGATGGACTGGAGCGTACGCCCCAACCAGATTTTCGCCATAGCTCTCGACTTCTCGCCGCTCGACATGAAGGAACGCAAGGGCGTGCTCGACATCTGCACACGCGAACTTGTCACGCCCAAGGGCATCCGTTCGCTTTCGCCCAAGAGTGGCGGATACAGCCCCATGTACGTGGGTCCGCAGTCGCAGCGCGACATAGCCTACCACCAGGGCACCGCCTGGCCGTGGCTCACCGGATTCTACCTCGAAGCCTATCTCCGCGTATACCGCATGAGCGGTGTGAACTACATTGAACGCCAGCTCATCGGATTTGAGGAAGAACTCTTCTACCACTGCGTGGGAACCATTCCCGAACTCTTCGACGGCAACCCGCCCTTCAGCGGACGCGGAGCCATATCTTTTGCCATGAACGTCAGCGGCATTCTGCGTGCGCTGCGTCAACTCGAGAAATACAACAATTCAATGGAGTAACACTCCCTACCTATAGTTCTACGCCCCCTCTGCGCAAAAGGTCCACCCATTATTATATATAGGATCTAAATAGAGTATCGGCACACGCCGCCAGGCAGAGCGGAACAGGAACGAAAAGAAAACCGCACTATGAAAGTATTAATGTTCGGATGGGAATTTCCTCCGCATATTCTCGGTGGGCTCGGCACAGCAAGTTACGGCATCACCAAAGGGCTCTCCCTGCAGCCCGACATGCACATTACCTTCTGCCTTCCACGTCCCTGGGGCGACGAAGACAAAAGTTTCATGAACATCATCGGCATGAGCGAAACGCCTATCGTCTGGCGCGACGTCGACTACGACTACGTGAAAGGACGTTTGGGCACCAAGATGGACCCGCAGCTCTACTACGACCTGCGCGACCACATCTATGCCGACTTCAACTACCGCCTGACCGACGACCTCGGCTGCATTGAGTTTTCCGGACGTTACCCCGAAAACCTTCAGGACGAAATCAACAACTACTCCATCGTGGCCGGCGTCATCGCACGCCAGCAGCAATACGACATCATCCACGCCCACGACTGGCTCACCTACCCCGCCGGCATCCATGCCAAGAACGTAAGCGGCAAACCGCTCGTCATCCACGTTCACGCCACGGACTTCGACCGCTCGCGCGGCAACGTGAACCCCACGGTCTACGGCATTGAAAAGGACGGTATGGACCATGCCGACTGCATCATGTGCGTCAGCGAACTCACGCGCCAGACCGTCATCAACCACTACCATCAGGACCCCGCAAAGGTGGTCACCATGCACAACGCCGTGTACCCCCTCTCCGACAGCATTCTGCAAATGGTGCGCGAACGTCGCGAAAGCCACAAGGACCGCAAAGAGAAAGTGGTCACCTTCCTCGGCCGCATCACCATGCAGAAAGGTCCCGAATATTTCGTGGAAGCCGCCGCACAAGTGCTCCAGCGCACGCGCAACATACGCTTCTGCATGGCCGGTTCGGGCGACATGATGAACGCCATGATAGAAATGGTGGCACAGCGCGGCATTGCCGACCGCTTCCACTTCCCCGGCTTCATGAAAGGCAAGCAAGTCTATGAAGCCTTGGCCGACAGCGACGTGTATGTCATGCCCTCCGTCAGCGAACCCTTTGGCATCTCGCCGCTCGAAGCCATGCAGTGCGGCGTGCCGTCCATCATCAGCAAACAAAGCGGATGCGCCGAAATTCTCGACAAATGCATCAAGACCGACTATTGGGACATCAATGCCATGTCCGATGCCATGTATTCGCTCTGCACCAATCAGTCGCTCCACACTTACCTCAAAGAAGAAGGCAAGAAGGAAGTTGACCAGATCACTTGGGAGAAAGTAGGCAAACGAATCTTCGACATCTACAATTCTCTGCTCCACTAAGCACAACCATTAAGTCCTCACACATAAGAATCGAATCATGAAAACAGTTTGTCTCTATTTCGAAATACACCAAAATATCCACCTGAAGCGCTACCGCTTCTTCGACATCGGCACAGACCACTACTATTACGACGAGTACGAGAACTCACGTTCCATCACCGAAACGGCTGAGCGCTCCTACATTCCTGCTCTTGAAGCCCTCATTGAGATGGCAAAAGCCAATCCCGGTTACTTCAAGTGCGCCATTTCGCTCTCCGGCTGTTCCATCGAGCTCCTTGAAATGCACGCTCCGCGCGTCATCGAACTGCTCGGCGAACTCAACGAAACGGGATGCGTGGAATTCCTTGCCGAAACCTATTCCCACGGCTTCTCCAGCCTAAAGAACGAAGAGTGGTTCCGCAACGAAGTGAAGCGTCTCTGCCAAAAGGTAAAATCGCTCTTCGGACAGACGCCCACCATTTTCCGCAACTCCTGCCTCATCTATTCCGACGAGATAGGCGAGCTCGTGGGCGACATGGGATTCAAAGGCATGCTTGCCGAAGGCGCCAAGAACGTGCTCGGCTGGAAGAGCCCGCACTTCGTGTACAACTGCAACCGCAACCCGAACCTGAAGTTGCTGCTCCGCGACTATTCCCTCTCGGAAGACATCTCCTACCGCTTCAACGATTCCTCATGGAGCGAATATCCTTTGTTCGCCGACACTTACGCCGACTGGATTGCCCGTCTGCCCGAAGAAGAGCAGGTCATCAACATCTTCATGGAACTTTGTGCGCTCGGCATTTTCCAACCCCTGTCGTCAAACATTCTCGAATTCATGAAGGCGCTTCCCGCACAGTTCAAGCAGCGCGGCATCACTTTCAGCACGCCGTCTGAAATCTGCGCAAAAGTGAAGTCCGCCGGCGACCTCACCGTAAGCTACCCCACCTCATGGGTAGACGAAGAAAGAGACCTCTCGCCCTGGCTCGGCAACTGCATGCAGCGCGAAGCCATCGAAAAGCTCTACAGCGTGGCCGACCGCGTACGCATCTGCCGCGACAAGCGACTCATGCAGGATTTCGACTATCTGCAGGCTTCCAACAACCTCCGCTTCATGAGCACAAAGGCCAACAGCTACGGCGGTTACCGAGGCATCTACGACTCGCCCTACGATGCATTCACCAACTACATGAACATTCTCGGCGACTTCATCACCCGCGTGAACGACCGCTATCCGCTCGACATCGACAACGAAGAACTCAATTCGCTGCTGACGACCATCAAGAACCAGGGCGATGAGCTGGAACTGAAGAACAAGGAAATCAGCAAGTTGCAGAATATGCTGGCGCAGATTGAGAAGCAGGATCCGCAAACCGCCGAAGCTGCAGAAGCCGCTGCTGAAACGGTAGAAGAAAAGCCCGCAGCCTCAACGGCGAAGAAAGCCCCCGCAAAGAAGAAAGCGGCTGTCACCAAGAAGGCGGCTACTCCGACTGCAAAGAAAGCCCCCGCAAAGAAAACTGCTGCAACACCCAAAGCAACGGCAAAGAAGGCTACCGCAGCCAAAGAAACTGAAAAGTAAGCGACAAGCCAACGCCTCTTCGTTGACATCACATTAAACGAAAATTCGGATTTACATTTTGCACGCCCTGTGTGCGCTGCAATATGTAAATCCGAATTTCGTTTAGTGTTAAACTGCGACACCCCAAAAACATACATAAATTCGTTAAGCGCGGCGAGTGGCCTTTCAGGCCGCTCGCCGCACAAAACCCACAAGAGGGAGTTGCGTAACATTTTGCATGTCGCTTTCATCCCTATATGAGGCGCGAGTTCTACAAATTTGAGACATTAGTACATTTCTACCCCAATGCATGATAACGGGCAAGGCCATCCATCGGCGCTTTAATCACTTGCCCCATTCTGAAGCCATTGCTTTGTAACACCTCTGCCAGCAAACTCTGGAAACAATAGGCAACGCCTCCCACGAAACATACGGGCAACTGCGCACTGTCGTAAGCCTTCAGGTTACGCCGGGCAAAACGCGAAAACTCGTCTTTCAACAATGCCGTTACTGCGGGTTCGGATTGATGGGCTGCAAGGAACGGCACAAACGAAGCGAGGAAGCGGTTTGGCAGCGATTCCTTGTAGACACGGCGCACAACGTCGTCTATAGTAAGTCCATATTGTTTTACAAAAGTTTCTGCCAACGGCGCCGGCAACTGGTGCTTGAACACATCGCCCAGCAAGCGCTTGCCCAACACGGCGCCGCTACCTTCATCGCCAAGGATGAAGCCAAGAGGTGAAACGTTGGCCACAATGTCGCCGCCTTTATACAGACAACTGTTGCTACCCGTGCCGAGGATGCACACGATAGAATCTTCGTCGCCGCTTACGGCACGTGCAGCCCCGAGCATATCGGAATGGACGTGTGCCGGAGTGGCCATATGGAGCGCGCATCCCAAAGCATTCTCCATCACCGCCAATTGATTGCCCCTACAACCTGCGCCATAGAAATAAACTTCATCAAAAGCCGCATTTGCAGAAAAGGCATTGCTTACTTCACGAACTATATCATCGGACGGCATCACATAAGGATTCAGTCCTATTGTCTTTTGAGCAACGGGTTCGCATCCGCTCTCAAGAATCAGCCAGTCGGTCTTCGTACTGCCGCTGTCCGCTATAAGTATTCTCTTGTGCATATTCTCAATGATAGATAACAATGCAAAGGTAATCCAAAAAGTCGGGCCTCGGGATTCAGGTACACGAAAACCAATTCCGCGAAGAACTAACAATGCACAGGAAGAAGGTATTTCACAAAAATGCTTAACTTTGCACGATAACAACAACGAGCCGAATCTATCTATCTGTAAACAAGGATTTTCACTTTACACTGAAAATCCGCATCGGCTAACGTCCAATCCTATTTTTCCCCGTATGAAAGCAAAAGCCATCATTGCCCTTATTATATGCTCCGTTTCGAGCCTTTGCTCCTTTGCACAAATCTCTTCGGCACCCGAACGGACGCTGCGCATAGACTACCAGTTTGCCGGCAACGCCAAAAAGCAGGAAATAGCCGTGAGCGAACTGAGCAGTTTCAACGGATGGGCCGGACGGACGGTCCACACCGACAGCGTGCCGCTTCGCGGCAATGGCGAAATAAGTCTATGCGATGCCCGCACCCGCCGCACACTCTACCGCCAGTCGTTCTCCACACTCTTCCAAGAATGGCTCACCACTGAAGAGGCCACGAAGACCCGCCGTTCGTTTGAAAACGTGTTCCTTCTTCCCATGCCGACCGACTCGGCCTACGTCACCATTACGCTCTTCGCCGACAAAGCCGGAGCCAAGAACGTGACGCTCACCCACAAAGTTGACCCCAAGGACATTCTCATCCGCAATCTGGACAAGCTACCCGTACAACCCCACCGCTATCTCCACAAAGCGGGCGACCCCAAAGACAAGATTGACGTTGCCATTGTGGCAGAAGGCTACACCGCCTCGCAAGTCTACGATTTCTACCGCGATGCACAGACGGCCGTAGAGTCTATCCTTGCCCACGAACCTTTCAAGAGCCTCGCAGACCGATTCAACTTCGTAGCCGTGGCGGCAGCCTCGCAGGACTCCGACGTCAGCATTCCCCTTGAAGGACTCTGGCGCAACACCGCCGTCAAGTCCAATTTCTCTACGTTCTATTCCGACCGTTACCTCACCACGCTCCACCTTGCCGACCTCCACAACCTGCTTGTCGGCATACCCTACGAGCACATCATCATTTTGGCAAACACCTACACCTACGGCGGAGGAGGCATCTACAACTCCTACATGCTCACCACCACGCACCATGCGGCATTCCGCCCCGTGGTGGTTCACGAGTTTGGCCACAGTTTCGCCGGTCTTGCCGACGAATACTACTACGACGACCAATACGAGAATTTCTACTCCTCCGACACGGAGCCTTGGGAGCAGAACCTTACCACGCTCAAGGACTTCTCTTCCAAATGGCAGGACATGCTTCCCGCCGGAACGAAAGTCCCCACCGTCCCCAATGCCAAGCACCCCGAGCGCATAGGCTGTTACGAAGGCGGAGGCTACATGTCGCGCGGCGTGTACCGTGCCTTTCAGGACTGCCGCATGAAGACCAACGAATGCAAGGCTTTCTGCCCTGTGTGTCAGCGCGCCATCCGCAGAATGGTTGACTTCTACACGAAGTAAAAGCGCTGTTCATCTACCCTTTTTATCAAGACAATTTACATGGCAACAAAAAAGACCACTCGAAATAGTGCGAAGAGCAAGAATCCGGGCATTACTCCCAAGCGCCTGAACATCTTCGCACGCCTCAAGCAAATGGACAACGCCGAGTTCAACGAACTCCTGAAACGCGAAAGCGTGCGTTTCCTCGCCGGATTCTGCGGCATGGTATGCAGCCTGTTTATCCTCGTAAGCATCGTCTCCAATTTCTTCACGGGAAAAGACGACTGGAGCGGAGTTCAGGCCAGAAACATAGAGCACGCCTACAACTACTGCGGGAAGCTCGGAGCTTATGTGTCCTACTTCTTTATGGACCACTGCTTCGGCGTGTTTTCCATTCTCATCCCCATTTTTCTGCTCGTGGCCAGCATGAAACTGATGAACGCCTACAAGGTGCGTTTGTGGAAATGGTTTCTCAACTGCTCTATCCTCATGATATGGGGGTCGGTCATGCTGAGTCTGACAAGCCAAGCCCTGCCGCAAAGCATTGTGGGCGACATGAGTTTCCGCCTCGGCGGCGGACACGGCGACTTCATCCGCTCATGGCTTACCGAAAACATCGGCACACCGGGTGCCTGGATTGTGGTCATCACCGCAGCCGTGTTCTACCTCACCTACCTCACGGGCGAGACCATGCGCTTCATCCGCAAACTGCTCCATCCGCAGGACTACCTGCGCAAGATGAAAGAAAAGGGCGAAGCCAACGGCAATGGAGACGGAAGCGATGCTTCAGCTGAAACAGAGAACTTGACTTCCAACGAACCGACGGAGGAATATGCTTCACCGTACGAAGAAGAGGCAGCAAAGACCGAAGACGGCCAAGAGACTGCAAGCGAACAAATCACCCTCGATTTGGACAACATATCTTCTACCCCCTCTGCGCAAGCCACCGACGAAGACGATGCCGATGATGCCGACGACGAACCGAGTCCGTCTGTACAGAAAGCCATGCCCAACGCCGAGCTCACCATTGAGCAAACGGAGGAAGACGACGAGGCTGAAGGCAAAACCGTAGAAGAGCAGACCGAAAGCGAGCCCTACGACCCGCGGAAAGACCTGGAGTACTACAAGTTCCCCACCATTCCCCTTCTGAAGCACTACACCGACAACGGGCCGGAGATTGACATGGCCGAGCAGACCAGCAACAAAGACCGCATCATCAGCGTGCTACGCAGTTTTGGAGTGGAAATATCCAGCATCAAAGCCACCATCGGTCCTACCATCACGCTCTACGAAGTGACCCCTGCGGCCGGTGTCCGTATCAACAAGATACGCAACCTTGAAGACGACATAGCCCTCTCGCTCTCTGCTCTCGGCATCCGTATCATAGCCCCTATCCCCGGAAAGGGCACCATCGGTATAGAAGTGCCGAACAAGAACCCGCGCATCGTTTCGATGGAAAGCATCATCAACACGCGCAAGTTCCAGGAATCGACTTTTGAACTCCCCATCGCCTTGGGCAAGACCATTACCAACGAAGTGTTCATGGTTGACCTGGCCAAGATGCCCCACCTCCTCGTGGCCGGTGCCACCGGTCAGGGTAAGTCCGTCGGTCTGAACGCCATCATCACCTCGCTTCTCTACAAGAAGCACCCCTCTGAACTGAAGTTCGTCATGGTGGACCCGAAGAAGGTGGAGTTTTCCATCTATGCCCCCATCGAGCGCCACTTCCTGGCCAAGATTCCCGACGACGGCGAAGACCCTATCATCACCGACGTTACCAAAGTGGTGCAGACGCTCAAAAGCCTTTGCCAACTGATGGACCACCGCTACGACCTGCTAAAGAAGGCAAAAGTGCGCAACATCAAGGAATACAACGCCAAGTTCAAGGCGCGCCAGCTCAATCCCGAGAACGGACACGAGTATATGCCCTACATTGTGGTAATCATCGACGAGTTCGGTGACCTTATCATGACCGCAGGAAAAGAAGTGGAACTCCCCATTGCCCGCATCGCCCAGTTGGCACGTGCCGTGGGCATGCACATGGTAATCGCCACGCAGCGTCCTACCACCAACATCATTACGGGTACCATTAAAGCCAACTTCCCCGCCCGCATGGCATTCAAGGTGATGTCGCAGATAGACAGCCGCACCATCCTCGACCAGGGCGGTGCAAACCAGCTCATCGGAAAGGGCGACATGCTCTTCCTTTCGGGCAACATGCCCGTCCGTGTGCAGTGTGCTTTCGTCGACACCCCCGAGGTGGAGAAGATCAACGAATACATCAGCGAGCAGCAAGGCTATCTTTCCGCCTACGAACTTCCCGAGCCCGAGATGGACGGCGAAGAAGGCGGAAAGGGCAACGACCTCGACACGTCGAACCTCGACTCCATCTTCGAAGAAGCCGCACGACTCATCGTGGTGCACCAGTCAGGCTCCACCTCGCTCATCCAGCGCAAGTTCTCCATCGGCTACAACCGTGCCGGACGATTGATGGACCAGCTGGAACGCGCCGGAATCGTAGGTCCGACCAAAGGTTCGAAACCGCGCGAAGTGCTCGTCCCCGACGAAGTGACGCTGGACAGCCTCATCGCCAATCTCCATGCCGGCATGACGCCGAACTGACCACATAGCGCATAGAAGAATCCCAAAGGAAATGGCCGTCTGCGAAAGGCGGCCATTTCCTTTTTTGTACTTCCATGCGGAAGAAAGATTACGAAAGTTTTGTGTTTCAGCAAAGAAGTGGTAATTTTGCTGATATCAACAACAACCATATCCAATATTAAACTAACAACAACATGAGAGTCATCATTGAACCTGACTATGAAAAACTGTCGCAGTGGGCAGCAGACTATGTGGTAAACAAGATTAACGCTGCCAATCCCACGGCAGAAAAGCCCTTCGTGCTCGGTTTGCCTACAGGCTCCTCCCCCATCGGCATGTACAAAGCCCTCGTAAAAGCCAACAAGGAAGGCCGTGTAAGTTTCAAGCACGTGCTTACGTTCAACATGGACGAATACGTAGGCCTGCCCGAATCACATCCCGAGAGCTACCACTCCTTTATGGCCACGAACCTCTTCAACCATATCGACTGCCCGAAGGAAAACATCCACATCCTCAACGGCAACGCTGAAGACCTCGAAGCAGAATGCGCCCACTACGAGCAGATGATTGAAGAAGCCGGCGGCATCGACCTCTTCATCGGCGGTATCGGCCCCGACGGCCACATCGCCTTCAACGAACCGGGCAGCGCGCTCACCAGCCGCACCCGTCAGAAGACTCTCACCACTGATACCCGCGTGGCCAACTCCCGCTTCTTCGGCGGAAAGCCCGAGGACGTTCCCGCAACGGCTCTCACCGTAGGTGTAGGCACCGTAATGAGCGCCAAAGAAGTGCTCATCCTCTGCAACGGCCACAACAAGGCTCGCGCCCTTCAAGCTGCCATCGAAGGCCCTGTCACCCAAATGTGGACCATCTCCGTTCTTCAGATGCACCAGCACGGCATCATCGTCTGCGACGAAGCCGCTTGCGAAAACATCACCCACGGTACTTACAAGTACTTCAAGGACATTGAGAAGAACAACCTCTAAGCATCTCAATGGTGGGAGATTCTTCCCACAAACTGATTAAGCAATGTGCAAACCCGCAAGTGAGCACTCTTCGCCGAGCCTAAGCGCAAAGCCGGAGTAAAAGATTCATTTGTAGGTTTGCACATTTATACATCTGCGCATTTGTTTTTCAAAACGCCGTGTAGAACGCGACGTTTCAAACGTCGCCTCCATAGGGGGCGCACGTCGCGCAACTCATTTGCACATTTGCACGATAAGTAAATTGTGCGCAACTCATTTGCACATTTGCACATTCGCGAAGCGACACATTTGCACATTATTTTCTCATGGACTATCCCTTCTCCTCCCCCACTTACGTTATGGCAAAGCCGGCTGGACCGCTGTGCAACCTTGCCTGCAAATATTGCTACTACCTTGAGAAGCAAAAACTCTACAAGCAGCAGCAAGGGAAAGTCATGAGCGAACAAACGCTGGAGACATACATTCGCGACTACATCGCTTCGCAACCCACGCCCTCTGTTCTTTTCACGTGGCACGGCGGCGAGCCGCTCATGCGCCCCGTCACGTTTTACCGCCACGTGCTCGAGTTGCAACGCAAATACGCCGGCGGGCGTACCATTGACAACTGCATACAGACCAACGGCACACTCCTCACACCGGAATGGGCGCAGTTTTTCCACGACAACCAGTTTCTTGTTGGCCTCTCCATTGACGGTCCGCAGGACATGCACGACCGCTACCGCAAGAGCCGTCTCGGACGCCCGTCCTGGCACCAAGTGATGAAGGGCATCGACCTGCTCAACCGCTACGGCGTAGAATGGAATGCCATGGCTGTGGCCAATGCCACTACGGCAGAACGCCCGCTCGACTTCTACCATTTTTTCAAGGAAATAGGTTGCCACTACATACAGTTCACCCCTGTGGTGGAACGTTTCTACCGTCACCCCGACGGTCGCCGACTGGCCACGCCGCTTGACGGAGCTACCGCAGAGCTCACCGACTTCAGCATCACTCCCGAAGCATGGGGCGACTTTTGCTGCACAATCTTCGACGAATGGGTTAAGAACGATGTGGGAGAATATTTCGTACAGCTCTTCGACGCCACTCTCGCAGGATGGATGGGCGTAATGCCGTCGGTCTGCTCTCTGGCCGAAACCTGCGGACACGCCACCGCGCTCGAGTTCAACGGTGACCTTTACGCCTGCGACCACTTCGTGTTTCCCGAATACCGCCTCGGCAACATTCTTGAAACCCCGCTTGCCACGCTTACGTCGCATCCCGAACTAAAGAAATTCGGACAGGACAAGCGCGACGCACTCACCCGTCAATGCCGCGACTGCGAATTCCTTTTTGCCTGTCACGGCGAATGTCCCAAGAACCGCTTCGCCTTCACTTCCGACGGACAGCCCGGCCACAACTATCTCTGTAGCGGTTACCATCGGTTCTTCTCGCATGTAGCGCCCTACATGGACTTCATGAAACGCTGTCTGCAGAAAAGCCTTCCGCCTTCGCTCGTCATGAAAGAGAAATTCTAACATTCCCCCCAGCACTCCGTCCTTCCCACCCATTATATATATACCACACGATGCAAGATTTCGTACACCTTCACGTCCATACCCAATACTCCATTCTCGACGGGCAAGCCTCTGTGCCCAAACTCGTCGACAAGGCTATCCGCGACGGCATGCGCGGCATGGCCATTACCGACCACGGCAACATGATGGGCATCAAAGAGTTTTTCAACTACACGAACAAGGTGTGCGGAAAGGCCAAGGGCATCGTCAAAGACGCTGAAGCCAAAATTGCAGCGCTAAAGGACGGCACCTACGAATCGAAGCCCGGGAAAGACGGCAAGAATCCCGACGAGGGCAAAAGCACGGAAGAACTCATTGCCGAAGCGGAAGCCACCATAGCCAAGAACCGCACCGCGGCAGAATTCAAACCCATATTCGGCTGCGAGATGTACGTGTCGCGCCGCGGCGACAAGAGTCTGAAAGAGCAGAAGGTCGACCAAAGCGGCTGGCACCTTATTGTGCTTGCCAAGAACGAGCACGGCTACCACAACCTCATCAAACTCGTGTCGCGGGCGTGGGTTGACGGTTTTTACATGCGTCCGCGTACCGACCACAAGGACCTTGAAGCCTTCCACGAAGACCTCATTGTCTGCTCCGCCTGTCTGGGCGGCGAGATTCCGCAAAAGATTCTTGCCGGCGAAACGGAAGAAGCCGAAAAGGCCGTACAATGGTTCAAAAACGTCTTCGGCGACGACTACTACATAGAGCTTCAGCGCCACGAGGTGAAAGACCCTTCCATCCGTGCCAACCGCGAGACCTATCCCCTTCAGGTT
>CAVCAV010000038.1:0-6967 GCA_963600165.1 Christensenella sp. UBA1685
CTGTCGACCTCATGATTATGAATCATGCGCTCTAACCATCTGAGCTATCGCGCCATTTTGTCCAACTGAAACGATTGTTTCTCGTTTGCGGCTGCAAAGTTATACTTTATTCTTGAATCACCAAAGCCTCCGGCGCCAAAAATCGCAGAAAGGGCAAAGAAAGGTGGGGCGAATTGCGTAAATTTGCACTTCAGTTAATTAAATCCATCCTTTCTCCCTATGCAAATAAGAGTTCACAGCTACGAATCCATGGGAACGTTTGACGGTCCGGGCCTCCGCTACGTTGTTTTCCTTCAGGGTTGTCCCTTCCGTTGTCTCTACTGTGCCAACCCCGACACGATTGACCCCGTGGGGCAAAGCAAACTGACCGATCCGGCTTACATTGTGGAACAGGCCGTGAGCATGAAGCCTTTCTTCGGCAAGCGTGGCGGCATCACTTTTTCCGGCGGCGAGCCCACCGTTCAGGCCGAAGCGCTCGTGCCGCTCTTCCGCCGTTTGAAGGAAGAGGGCATACACATCTGCGTCGACTCCAACGGCGGGGTGTGGAACAGTCATGTGGAAGAACTCTTCACCCTGGCCGACTTGGTGCTTCTCGACGTGAAAGAATTCAATTCCGAGCGCCACGAGCACATCACCGGCCGTCCGAACCGGCAGACGCTCCTTACTGCCGAGTGGCTTGAAGCGCACAACCATCCTTTCTGGCTTCGCTACGTGCTCGTGCCCGGTTTGAGCGACTTTGAAGAGGACGTCCGTGCACTCGGAGAGCATTTCAAGGACTACAAAACCATTCAGCGCGTGGAACTGCTGCCGTACCACACCCTCGGTGTGCACAAATACGAAGCGTTGGGATGGACGTATAAACTGGAGGGAGTGAAGGAAAACACGCCCGAACAGCTCGAGCGTGCAGAAAAACTGCTGCGCGAATATTTCCCCCAACTCGTTGTGAACTGATAAAGCATGTCACACCCCGTTCCGCAAATAGCCGTCGTCGTTCCCAATACGCTTGCCGCATTGGGCATGGCCGACATACTCCACCGCCTGATGCCGGGAGCGGAGGTGGCGCTTTTTGGCCGTGCCGAAGAACTTGTCGCAAGCGCACAGCCCGACGGTTTCTTCCACTACTTTGTGTCGGCTTCGGAAGTACTGCTTTCTGCGCAGTTCTTCTTGGCTCGCCAGCACAAGACCATCGTTTTGGTTCACGGTGACGATGCCGGACAATTGCCCAAGGGCTTTCACACGCTCAACGTGTACCAAAGCGAAAAACAGCTCATTCGTTCCATTGTGCAGTTGGCCCAACGTTCGCATCAGGCCCATGGCGCAGAACCCGCCGTAGTTCGGCAGGCCCAGCACGGCCCCGCTCCGCAAGACGAGCCTCAGCTCACTCCGCGTGAACGGGAAGTGCTCCGCGGTGTGGTGGAAGGATTGATAAACAAGGAAATTGCCCATCGTCTTGGCGTGAGCCTCACCACCGTCATCACCCACCGCAAGAACCTTACCGACAAACTTGGCACGAAAAGCGTGGCTGCCCTCACCATCTACGCCGTGACGCACGGCATTGCCCGCAGCGAGGAACTGTAGGCAACGTCCTGTGAAGGCGGTTTGTCGCAAAGCATATTCTGCAAAAATTCCAAGCGTTGAAACAAAAATTCCAAGCCTTGAAATTTTAATTCCAAGGCTTGGAATTTTTGTTTCAAAACGGGGAACTCGTTTTGAAACTGCACTTTGTTGAAAATCAGCTATTTGCGATTTTACTCGCTTTTTAGTGTAAAACACTCTATGCTGGGCCATGCTCCGAGGCGGTAAGCCACTGTGCCGCCTACGCCGGTGGACACGAAAAGTTTGCGTTTCCCCTCGGTGTAAAGTCCGCCCCATTCGGGATTGACCCATTGGGCGGGAGAAAAGCGACCTATCTTGAACTGCATGGCATGGGTGTGCCCCGAAAGGGTGAGCTGTGCACGGGTGTCGTTGAGGATGCCGTGGCGCCAATGCCAGGGGTCGTGACTGAGAAGAATGGTGCACGCATCGGCGGGTATATCCTTGAATGTTTTCGACAGATTGCCTTTGGAGGGGAAAGGCGGTTTGCCTGTGTTTTCCACGCCTGCAATGTAGAGCGTGTCGGTGTCGCGCACGAGTGCGGTGTGTGCGTTGAGCAGCACGTTCCATCCCATGGCGCGTTCCGTTTCCACAATTTCCTTTATCTCTTCCAGCCGTTCGCTGTCGGTGAGGCTGGCGCCGTAGATGCAGTAGTCGTGGTTGCCGAGAATGCTTATCACGCCGTCTTTTGCCTTGATGCGGGAAAGCGCCTCAATGTGCGGGGCAAGTTCTTTGGAGGACGTGTTGACTATGTCGCCGGTGAACACCACGAGGTCGGCATGGCATGCGTTCACGCTGTCGGCAAAGCGTTGCAGGAAGCGGTTGTCGTTGCCGTAGGTGCCGACGTGGAGGTCGGAAATCTGCACGATGCGGTAGCCGTCAAACGCTTTCGGCAGACGTTCCACCCCAAGCGTTTGCGGATGGATGCTCAGTCGGCGCCAGCCGAAACACGTGCCGTAGAGCTGTACGGCGCAAACACCGACGGAGAGCACGACGGCGATGTAGGTAAATATGTGGCGCAGCGATGGAAACGGCCAAGCCGCGCCTTGTCCGACGAGAGAGAAAATGAGAAACGTTACCTTGGGTACGGCAACGACGCAAAGCAGTGTGAAAAACACACCGAAGCTCCATGATGCGCCGGGCACGAGCAGACTGTATGCCATGCTTGCCAGCATGACGGCGGTCGGCGCAAGAAGCAGGGCCGTTTGCCAATGTCCCGAGTGTGAACGGGTGAAGTTCCACCAGATGTAGGTGTCCGGCAGAATGAGGAGGAGAAGAAAGAGAATGAGATATTTGATCATGGTTGTTTCGGAGGGGAGAGGGTGGGGGATGAGTTTTAAACAGAAGTCCCGTTTCCCGTTTTGGAAATTATGCGACGCGTCATTTGCGGTGCAGATAAAAGAAAATGGAAATGAGAAGGGCGTGCGGTCCTTTTCATTTCCATGTATTCCGCTTGCGGCGGGCGGTTATTCTTTGTCTTGTTCTTTTTGTTGCTGCACGGCATCGTGGAATTCCTGCGACTCCTGCTGCTGTTCCTGCCACTTTTCACGGGCAAATTCCTGCATGTCGGTGACGGTGTCCTTTTCGTCTACGATTTCGGTGCCGAGCATGGTTTCTATCACGTCTTCCATGGTGACGATGCCGCGGAAGCAGCCGTATTCGTCAATGATGATGGAGATGTGTTCCTTGCTGGCGAGGAGTTTTTCCCATATGGTGGACACCGACTCCGTTTCCTGGAAGGTGAGCACGGGACGCACAATGTCCGACAAACGCTGCGTGAACTTGTCTTCAGCCAACTTTTCGAGAATGGTTTGGCGGAGCACGTAGCCTTTGATGTAGTCGTCGTTCTCGTCGTTGTAGACGGGAATGCGCGAGTAGGTGCGGAAGGCTTCGTTCTTGTAGAACTCGCCGAGCGTCATGCTTTCTTCTGCCATTTCCACAACGGAACTTGGCGTCATGATGTCGCGTGCGGTGATGTCGTAGAGCTTCAGCAAGTTCTGAATCATGCTGTTCTCCTTTTTCTCAAACACGCCTTCTTCTGCGCCGACCGTCATCATGGCCGACACTTCTTCACGGCTTACGGAGACGGACTGCTTCTTGCCGGAGAAGAAGTGGGTGATTACTTCCGACATGAGCACGAGCGGATACGTGATGATGACGAGCACGTGGATGGTGCGTACGGCGGGAATGGCAATCTGCCGCCAGTAGGCTGCGCCGATGGTCTTGGGGATGATTTCGGAGAGAATAAGGATGAGGAAGGTGAGTATGGCCGACGTGGCGGCAAAATACTGGCTTCCGAAGACTGCCTCGCTTTGTGCACCCACACCTGCTGCGCCCACGGTGTGGGCTATGGTGTTGAGGGAAAGGATGGCGGAGATGGGCTTGTCGATGTCCTGCTTGTACTTCTTGAGCAAGGCTGCGCCGGGACGATTTTCCTTTTCAAGCATCGACGCAAACGACATGGGTGCGGAAAGCAGTACGGCTTCAAGCACCGAACAAAGAAACGATACGCCTAAGGCGCAAAAGAGATAGAGGAGTAGTAGCCCCATGGAATGTGGAATTAGTTAGACAAAAGCCCTGTCCACATGATGTTGTTGTGTGTGCGGATGCTGCCCGTGGACCGCGGTTGGATACGGCAGCTTTCGCAGGGAGCGGCAAGAGAGGTGGCCTTCGTGGGGCGAGGACAACGTGTTTTGCCGCATTTTTTCGATGTTGGCTGCAAAGTTAACACTTTTCATGGAGTGGTGTGCGCATGCACCTTGTGAAATTATGGTGAAGAATGGCCGTAAACGTTTGTCTTGCAGCTCTTCATTTATCTGCAAACGCTGTCGGTGTACTCGCGGAACTGCGTTTTCGTTCCGTTGAACACGTTGATGTCCACTTCGCCGTGAATGCCGCGCACTTTGCCGTAGGGCGTGAGCTGCCAGTGGAGAAGGCGGACGTAGGGTTTGTATTCTCCATAGCGCGCTATCCACACCTGGTAGTTGCGGAAGGCTTCGGGGGCATGGATGAGGTGGTTGTTGACGAACTGCTGGCCCACGTAGAGTACGGGTCTCTTTCCGCGGCGGTTTTCCACGGTACGGAGCCAGACGAGCACCTGTCGGAACATTTCCTGTTCGCCTCCCATTTCCTTTACTTCCGCTTCCGAGGGTTCGAGGTCGAGCACGGGCGGAAGGTCGTTGGCTGCCACCCATGCCATGCGTAGGAACCATGCGGCTTGTTCGGCACCTTTGTATTTCGAACTGTAGAAATGGTAACTGCCCACGGGAATGCCGTGGCTGCGGGCTTGCTTGAGGTCGGCAGCGTAGTATTTGTTGGTGATGCGAGTGCCTTGCGTGGCTTTGATGTAAACGTAGGAAACGGGGTAGTCCACCGTACCTTTCACTCTGCGTCCGCTTCCGAGGCTCACGATGCGCAGACTGTTCCAGTCTATGGCATACGTCTTCTTCCCGCTTTCGTGCTGGTAGCGCGAGAGGTCGATGCCGTAGATGCGGTCGGTGGTGTAGACCATACGTTCGCCGTAGAAACGGTTGTTGCGCCATACTCCGCAGCGTACGGCGTGGCCGGCTTTCACGCTGAAACCGTGGCCGCTGCGCAGCCCGTCTTTCCATTCGCCCTGATAGTGCTCGCCATGGCGTGAAACGTAAGTGCCCATGCCCTCAGGGAGCAAACGGCGGTTGAACGTTCCGGTGTAGATGCCCGTTGTATCTGCAAGCGTACCTTTGACAAGCGTGTCGGCTTGCCAAACACCGGTGTAGGTGTTCCCGCAAGAGTCGATGTAGGAGCCTTCGCCTTCGCGGACGAATTTGCCGTCCTTGGTGTATCCTTGTCCGTTGTAGTGGAATCCGCCGGGCAAATGTGTGCAAACGCATTTTGCGTTTTTCTCGTCTACGCTTTGCGAAGTGTGTGTTGTGGATTGAAAGAGAGAGCGAACCCATCCGCGCAGATTGATCCACCACCATGCAATGCAGTTGTGTTCTTTCCCCATCGTTTCACGGACGAGGTCCATCGCGCAGCATTTGTCATTTTGCTGAATGCCGCAGACGCGGCCTGACGTTCCGCACCAAAGTCCGCCTTCTTCTGCAGAATGGGGCAGGATGCTGTCGGCAACGATGCTTTCGGGAAGGGTATGTGCCGTGTCGCCTCCGAAGTCGGCAAATGCCGAGAGCACGGAAGGCTTTCCGCCGCCGGCTATCAGGCTGAGATGTACGTGTTTGGCTCCTTCGGGCAATTTGCGGTCAGCGGTTTGAAAGAGCATCGGGCCGTTTTCGGTATGCTGCAGCAATTGTACGTTCTGCTTTACCGTTGTGACGTGTCCCGAGTCGTCTTTTGCAGAAAACAAGATGTGAGCATTGACGTGAAGCTGGGCGTGCAACGGGCGTTTGGCATTGAGGGCTTTGGCCAGTGTTTTCTTTACCGTGTCTATTTTGAGCAGTTGGCGGTTAAGGTCCGCACGGTAGTCCATCACCTCGTTGTATCCGTCGTCAACCACGGAATGGCTTTGGGCATAGACGTCGAGTTCCTTGAGCATGTCGTCGACGGCGGCTTTGGCTTTGTTTACCAAAGTGTCCATGCGCAGTATGCTCTCATGCGTCTTTTCCGCCGACAGGCTGTCGGGAGCGTGGAGCACAAGAGAGTCGGACGTGAGAAGGTGTCCTTCGCTCGATACAAAAACTCCGCTGATGTCCACCCGGTAAGTAATGTCGTTCGGGTTGGCCAACAGATGGTTGATGTCGTTGTCTTTAAGAGGGAGGAAAATGGTGTCGTTGCCGTCAAGCGGAAGTGCATAGCAACTTTTGGCTTCTATACGGCAAATGGATTTCAACTGTGTGGTCTTGCTTTCTGGCCAGAAGTCGATGAGCATTCCTCCTGCAATAAAAATCAGTAGGAATGCCGCAAGATAGTAAAGGAAGTGTTTGCGTGATGCTTTCATATGCTTGCTTCTTGTTTCTTCAAAAAGCGTTGGCTTTTATGCGTATTGTGCGCGAAGTGGCAGCGCTCGTTCGCTGCTCTTCGCGCACAAAATGCATTGTTGTATGTGTGAGTGCGATGTTTTAGAGACGTTCAACTTCGTTGGGCGAGAGTCCGGTCATTTCTGCTACGCTCTTTGTGTCCATGCCCGAGGCAATGAGATTTTTTGCAACTCTCTTAAGGCCTTCCGTGATACCTGCGGCCTTGCCTTTGGCTATTCCTTCGGTGATACCTTCGGCTCGCCCTTCTTCGCGACCTTTGGCCAGTCCTGTTGCCAGTCCTTCTTCCCGTCCTTTAGCCAAACCTGTTGCCAACCCTTCTTCGCGTCCTTTGGCCAGCCCTTCTTCACGTGCGGTGTCGATGGAGTTCTTGATGTCGCGGTAGGCTTTGAGGCTGTCTTCGT
>CAVCAV010000038.1:7588-17867 GCA_963600165.1 Christensenella sp. UBA1685
ACCCGAAATCGGTGAGCAAACTGATGTAACGTTCTTCAGACTGTAGCATGGCTTCTTTGTTGTTTTACTTTGCAAATGTAGAAAAAATCTGCCAAGAAGTTGCGCAGCGTTCTGTCTATTGCATGCCGCCGCTGCCTCCGCTTTGGCTTGCTCCGTTTCCGCTTGAGCGAACGTCGGTGTTTTCAATGCTTCGTTCGGCTTTCTTTACGGACGATTTCAGGTTGCCCAGTCGGTAGCTGACGGAAATGCCGAGGCGCATGAAGTCAGTGCGCGAAGATACGGCTTCGCGGAATTGGTCGGTGCGTGTTTCGCTGTGGAACCTGTGGTAACGGCCAATGAAGTTTCCGCCTTCAAGCGTCACCTT
The DNA here is from genome assembly GCA_963600165.1 of Christensenella sp. UBA1685. Lineage (GTDB taxonomy): Bacteria > Bacteroidota > Bacteroidia > Bacteroidales > Bacteroidaceae > Alloprevotella. The sequence goes on from CAVCAV010000038.1 coordinate 7,953, forward strand.
CAGTCTGTCGTCCTGAAGGAATGCACGGCTGAGGTTGAGGGTGTAGAACCAAAAACCGTCGTTCGTACCTTGCAGCGAATGCGATTTGGTGTTTCCGCCGGCAAAGGCGCCGAACTTGAGATTCCACGGCAGGTCCTGGTTTATGCCTCCAAAGCAGTCGCCGCTCCATCCTTTGCTGCTGGCGTTGATTTCCCGTGCGGAATAGTTTGCGTAGGAAGCTCCGGCATTGATGTTGATGCGTGTGCCGTTTACGATGGTCCAGTTGATGTACGTGCCGAAGTTTACGCTCTTGCTGTGGACGAAGTTGCCGTAAGTGGTGTTTGTCACGCCGTTTTCTACAAACGAGTATTGCTCCATTCCGTTGTTCGAAACGAAATAAGAGAACGTGCCCGTGAAAGTGAGCTTCTGCCCGAACGTGTTGAACGCCAGCTCAAAGTTGTTGTATTTCTCGCTCTTGAGGTTGGGGTTGCCATACGACACGCGTTCCGGGGTGAGCGTCTCTCTGTAAGGGGAGAGGTAACCGATGTCGGGGCGGCCGATGCGCATGTGGTAGCCCAGCGTGAGAAGCATCGTCGGCTTGATGTTGTAGCCTATGGTGAGCGAGGGCACGTTGTCGTTCATGTGCGTGCTGAAAGCGTCGCGCTTGCCGTCGGGATATTTCACGCCGACGTGGTAATATTCGTAGCGGTCGCCGGCTTGGATGGACCAGTTGTCCGTTTTGAACGAATATTCGGCATAGGCTGCGCCGATGTCGCCCGTGTGGCGGTAGCGCAGCGAATTCTCGTCGTCAAACGTCATTTCCTCGTCGGAGCCTGCGGGACGGCCGTACTCTTTGCTGTTGCTGCGGTTCACGCGGTTGATGTACTTTACACCTACGGAGAGCGTGTGCTTCTTGCCGATGTTGGTGGTGAAGTCGGTTTGTGCCGTGTTTTCGTAGCTCAGGCGGTCGGGGTCGGTGTTGAGGTCGCGGAGCGAGAAGCCGCTGGGAAGGTTTGTCAGCTCGGTGTTTACCGTTTCGTTCTTCACGTTATCGGGCGAATAGTCGTAGCGGTAGGAGAACGTCAAGCGGCGGTCTTCGGTGAAGCTGTGCTGGAAGTCGGCGGCGGCGTTGACGCCCTGGTACAGACTCTTGGCACGCGTGTTGGTGTTGTAGCTGTACACGCTGTTGCCTTCGGCCGAAAACATGCCGGTGCGGGTGACGGCGTTGTCGGTCGACTTCCATCCGTGTATGCCGGCCGATACGCTGAGCAAGTCTTTCTTCGAAAACTCGTAGCTGGCTTCCAGTTCGCCGAACTGAAACGTGCCGTCGGTCTTCGTTTCGGTGTCGCGGGTATAGAGGTGGTTGGTCTGTTCGTCGAAAATTTCGCGTTCGGAACGCCCTGTGGTGGAGGGCTGCTTGTGTTTGCCGATGGCATAGTTGGCGGAGAGCGTGAATTTCCCCCATTGTGCCATGGCAAAAACGCTTCCGCGCATACCGCGGTTGGTGAATCCGATGTTGGGCGTGACGAGGTAGCCGTTGGTGGAAACGTTCCCCTTGGTGATGATGTTCAGCACGCCAGATACGCCCTCGGCGTCGTATTTCGCACCGGGATTGGTGATGACTTCAATCTTTTGGATGGACGATGCGGGGTACGACTTGAAGATGAGCGACGGATTGGAACTCATCATCTGGTTGGGCTTTCCGTTTACATACACTTTGAAGCCCGATTTCCCGTTCACCTTGATGTTGTCTTCTCCGTCCACGGTCACCATGGGCACTTTGCGGAGCATTTCCAGCACGGTGTTGGTCTGCGCTTCGGGGTCGTCGGCAAACGAGTAGGTGAGTTTGTCTATCTCCGCTTTCACAAGCGGACGCTGAGCGGTGACGGTGGCCGTACCGAGTGTGGTGTCGTATTCCTTGATGTAGAGCGTGTCGAGGTCAACGGCAGAAGTTTCGTCGGTAAGCTGCACCTGGCGGCGCACGGGCTGCTTGCCGAGCGTGACGAGCTCTATGGTGTAACTGCCTTTCTTCGGGGCGGCAATGGAAAACGTGCCGTCGGCAGCCGTGGTGGATACCCTTATGGGCTTCTTGTCCTCTCCTTGCAGCATGCGCACGGTGGCGTAGGCTTCGGGAGTGCGGGTGATGCTGTCGCAGAGGGTGCCTTTGATGTGGAGCGCGTCCTTTTTGCTTTGCGCTTGGGAAAGGGCGGGGAAGGTAAGTGAAAGTAAAAGTGCGGTAACGACTTGCTTCTTCATTGTTTATTTTGCCTTAAAGCAAATTGCACCGCCCTTGCATAGTCGCATGAGCGGTGCAAAATTAAAACTTCCTTGTAGTTGTTATTTCTCAAGACTTACGGAGCCTGAACCGATCATCTGGCCGTCGGCAAAGATGTAGGCCGAGTAAGTGCCGGCTCCGAGGAATTCGCTGACGGGCACATAGATGGTCACGTGCTGTTCCTGTCCGTTGTATTCCACGGTGCGTGAGGCAGAGAAGCCGATGCTCTTGTTCTCGTAGTGGAACGTTCCGCTCTGTCCTACCACTTGCTGGCTGGGCTTGAGCAGACGGACGTAAACGGTGCGGTTGCCGGCTGTGGCCGTCACGTTGCGGGTGATGGTGAAGCTGATGCCGAAGCGGGTGATGTCCTTGCTCTTCTTGGCAGCTTTGCCGTTCTTCTTCAGCGGAGAAACGCTGACGCCAGTGGCGTTGAGCTGGGCGGCAATGGCCACTTTCTCGTTGAGCGATGCGTTTTGTGCGCTCACGGCACTGTTTTCGGCGCGTGTGCGTTCGGCATCGGCGCGGGCCTGGTCGCGTTCGCCGATGAGCGTCTGGTTCACCTGCTGCAGGGAGTCCACTTGGCGGATGTAGTCGCGCAGCACGGCGCGCACAGTGGCAAGTTCCTTCTTCAATCGAAGAATTTCTGCCGAACTGGTGGACTTCACGTCTTTCAGTTCTTTGAGCAGTGCTTCGGCACGGGCTTGTTCGGCGTTTATTTTGGCCACGAGCGAGTCGTCCTTTACGCTTTTCTTCAGTTCGCCGTACTGTGTGGCGAATTCTGCGTACTGGTTCTCCATCTCGCGTTTGTCGAGTTCGGCCAGTTGCCGGAGTTCTTCAAGTTCTTTCTCCTTGTCCTCGAGCTTCTTCGCGTCGCTGTTGCAGGCGGTGAATACGGCGCCGCTGAGGGAGAAGAGAATGAAGGCGATGAGCAGATTTGCTGTACGTTTCATTGCGGGTAAATGTGTCGTGGGTAGGTGAGGGTGTTATTCAATGACGGTGTTCCATCCGTGCACGTCGGGCTCTATGCCGTACTGTATGTTGCGGAGCAGCGTGTAGAGCTTTTCGGAAACGGGACCCGGCTTGCCGTCTTTCGAGATGACGTAGCTCTTGTGGTTCTCCAGGTCGTCAATCTTGCGGATGGGGCTGATCACAGCGGCCGTACCGCAGGCACCGGCTTCTTCAAACGTGTCGAGTTCGTCTTCGGGGATGGGGCGCACTTCCACTTCCAGGCCGAGGTCCTTGGCCAGCTGCTGCAGGCTGCGGTTGGTGATGGAGGGAAGGATGGACGACGACTTCGGCGTGATGTACTTGCCGTCTTTGATGCCGAAGAAGTTGGCGGCACCGCACTCGTCGATGTATTTCTTCTCGCGTGCGTCGAGGTAAAACTCCGAAGCGTAACCGGCCTCGTGCGCAATCTTGTTGGCCAAAAGGCTGGCAGCGTAGTTGCCGCCCACTTTGTAACGGCCTGTGCCGAGAGGAGCGGCGCGGTCGTATTCGCGGATAATCACGTAGTCGTTCGTGGCAAATCCGCCTTTGAAGTAAGGACCTACGGGCGAAACGAAGATGACGAAGAGATATTCCTTGGCTGGGTGAACGCCCACCTGGGCGCCGGTGCCGATGAGCAGCGGACGGATGTAGAGCGAAGCGCCGCTTTCATAGGGCGGCACGAAGTCCTCGTTGAGTTTCACCACGGTCTTCACCATTTCCATGAACTTCTCCGTGGGGAGTTCGGGCATGAGAATGCCGCGGCAGGTGCTTTGGAGGCGTTCGGCGTTGTCCTTTGCGCGGAACACGCGGATTTTTCCGTCGGGGCAGCGGAAACCCTTCAGTCCTTCAAAAGCTTCCTGTCCGTAATGGAGGGCAGTGGCAGCCATGTGGATGTTGATGGTTTCTTCAGACGATACTTCTATCTCGCCCCACTTCCCGTTGCGGTAGTAGCAGCGTACGTTGTAGTTGGTGGGCATGTAGCCGAAGCTGAGGTTTGCCCAATCGATATTCTGCATGTGTGGATAAGTTGTTTTGTTGCGGTTTAGTCCCGGGCCATTCGGCTCGTTGTTAGTTTGTTGCAAAATTAAGCAATAGTTTCGGTATGTGTCAGCACACTCGCGCTTTTTTGACTTTTTGGCGGTTGATGGTGCGCGTGAAGAGCAAATTGACGGGAAAATGGTGGGTCGGGGTGGAAATAATGTTGGGGTGGGTGTGCGCCATCATTAAGGGTGCAAATCTTCGTTCAGGCGGCGAAGCGACGTCGGGAGACGTCGCCCCCATCGTTCGCCCCCATGCGCTTCGCCCCCATCGTTTGCTCCCATAGAGGGCCGGTATAAACAAAAAAACTCCCACCGAGGCGGGAGTATAGGTGTAAACCTTCGGCAATAATTGGACTGGCCAACATGCCTTATTGTGATAAGATGTAGGAAATCTTACACTTTCTGACGCAAATTTACGGAGTAAACCTTTCCGTACCAAGAAAAGTTCGTATTTTTAGCGTGTTTTTAACAAAACGTTTTTGCATATGACTAAAATACTAGGTATAGACACCGGCACCAACAGCCTTGGTTGGGCCATTGTAGAGAAAACTCCCGAAGGCTATCAGCTTATCGACAAGGGCGTGAACATCTTTCAGGAAGGTGTGAACATTGAAAAGGGCATAGAATCGTCCAAAGCCGCCGAGCGCACCGGCTATCGGTCCATTCGCAAGGGAAACTATCGCCGCAAACTGCGCAAGATACGTTTGCTGCGCGTGTTGTCCGACAACCATTTGTGTCCGCCGCTCACTTCAACGCAACTTTCCGCATGGCGCTTGAAGAAAGTGTACCCTGCCGACGAACTCTTCATGCAATGGCAGCGGACAGACGACGAAAGAGGCGTGAACCCTTATGCCTTCCGCCACAAGTGTCTGCATGAGCGTTTGGATTTGACCAATGCTACCGACCGCTACATCTTGGGCCGTGCGCTGTACCACCTCAACCAGCGCCGCGGATTCCTCAGCAACCGCAAGGACCAGACGTCCGACGACGAATCGGGAGCAGTGAAGGGAGGCATATCTGCGCTCTCCAAGGATATGGAAGCGGCAGGCTGCAGCTATCTTGGCGACTATTTCTACATGCTCTATCAGCGTGGCGAGAAAATCCGCAAACACTACACGGCACGAAACGAACACTACCTGAAGGAGTTCCATGCCATTTGCGAAAAGCAAGGTCTCGACGATGGTCTTGTGGAAAAACTCCACAGGGCCATCTTCTTCCAGCGTCCCCTCAAGTCGCAAAAGGGAATGGTGGGCAAGTGTCCCTTTGAGCCGAAGAAGACGAAGTGCCCCTCTTCTCATCCGCTGTTTGAAGAGTACCGCATGCTTTGCTTCCTCAATAATGTAAAGGTAAAGACGCCCTACGATGCCGAGCTGCGTCCTTTGACGGAAGAAGAACGTGCGAAAGCCATGCCGAAGTTTTTCCGTAAGTCCAAGGACACGTTCGTCTTTGAAGACATCGCCAAGGAACTCGCCCCCAAGGGACAGTACGGCCATGTAAAGAAAACCGACGACGAGCGTAAGGACTATCTTTTCAACTATCCCATGGACACCCCCGTGTCGGGCTGCCCCGTTACCGCACGCCTCAAGGAAATTTTCGGCGACGATTGGGAAACGGGCATCGCTGAAGTCTACACGCTGGGTAAAGGCAAGAGTCAGGCACAAATGGTCAACGACGTGTGGCATGCACTCTATTTCTCTTCCGACGACGACCATTTGGCCCAGTTCGCCCGCGAGCGCCTGCAGCTCGACGGCGACGACGTCAAAAAGTTCTGTGCCATTCGCGTGCCGTCGGCCTATGCCATGCTGAGCCTCAAGGCCATCCGCAAGATATTGCCCTATTTGCGTCGCGGCTACATCTACTCCCACTCCGTAATGATGGCCAATCTGAAGGCAGTGCTTCCTGCTTACGTATGGCAAAATCCCGACTATCGCGAAGCCGCTATAGAGATGGTCGCCGACCTCTGCCGCTGCGACGAAGCAGAGCGCGCCGACAGCAACTACCGCCATCGGCAAGCCGAAGAGCCCCGCATAACGTTGGAAAAGAAAATCGGCGATTTCCTCATGGAACGCTACAACGTGGAAGCCTTGCGTCTGTCGAAACTCTACCATCCTTCGCAGCTCGACGTCTATCCCCGCGTCAAGCCTAACGGCGATGGCATTTATCAGTTGGGCTCGCCCCGTACCGACAGTGTGCGCAACCCCATGGCCATGCGTTCGCTCTTCCGCCTTCGCAAACTCGTCAACCGTTTGCTTCAGAAGGGCATGATAGACGAGGAAACGGAAGTCCATGTAGAGTTCGCCCGCGAACTGAACGATGCCAACAAGCGCAAGGCCATTTACGACGACAACCGTAAGAAGCAAAAAGAACGCATCGACGCCGTCAAGTCCATCAAGGAACTCTATAAAAAGGAAACGGGCAAAGACATCGAACCTACCGATTCCGAAGTCTTGAAATACCTTCTTTGGGTAGAGCAGAATCATGTCTGCATCTACACGGGAAACACCATCGGTGTCGCGGACTTTGTCGGTGCCGACCCCAAATACGACATAGAGCATACCATCCCCCAAAGTGTGGGCGGCGACAGCACCATGGAAAATCTCACCCTTTGCGAGAGCCGTTTCAATCGCGACGTAAAGCGTGCCAAGATTCCCACGGAACTCCATGCGCAGTATGCCGACATCCTTCAGCGCATCGAACCCTGGAAGAAAAACTATGAGAAGCTCGATGCCGAAATCCGCAAGAACCGCATGAGGTGCAAGGGGGCAACCACCAAGGAAGCCAAGGACAGCCTGTTGGCCAAGCGCCGTGGCCTGGAAATGCAGCGCAACTACTGGCATGGGAAGTACAAGCGCTTCATCATGACCAGCGTGCCCGAAGGCTTCAGCCGTCGTCAGGGCACCGACATCAGCGTCATTTCCAAGTACGCCCGTTTGTATCTCCGTTCCCTGTTCCGCCACGTCTACACCGTCAAGGGCCTTGCCACGTCCGACTTCCGCAAACTTTGGGGCATTCAGGACGAGTATGCCAAGAAAGAACGTGTCAACCATGTTCACCATTGCATCGACGCCATCGTGATAGCCTGCATCGGACTCGACGAATATGGCCAGTTGGCGGCCTACTATCACGACGAGGAAACCTATCGCTGGAACCATACTCCCAAGCCCCACTTCCCCAAACCCTGGCCAACGTTCGTGGAAGACCTCAAGCGCGTTCAGTGCGAAATACTTGTCTACCACTACACGGCCGACAATGTGCCCAAACATGCTTGCCGCTATCTGAAGGATGGCCCCGTTGATAAAGAAACGGGCAACCCAACCAAAATCTATTCCCATATGGATGCGGCACGCGGTGCGCTCCATAAGGAGACCTACTACGGTGCCATCAAGCGCGAGGACGACGAGGAGGTGAGATACGTTAAACGCATTCCCTTGGATTCGCTCTCGGAAGGCGATGTTAAAAACATTGTGGACGACACGGTTCGCAGCATCATAGAGGCGGCAATTGCCGAGAAAGGTTTCAACAAAGCAAAAGAAGGTCCTATTTGGATGAACGAAGAAAAGCGCATACCGATTAATAAGGTGCGGTGCTATACTCCTTCTGTGAAGTCTCCGCTTCACATCCGTACTCAGCGCGACTTGTCTGTCAAGGAGTACAAGCGGCAGTTCCATGTGACCAACGACAGCAATTATATAATGGGTATCTATGTGGGTCGCGATGCAAAGGGCAAAGAACGCGTTGACTTTGAGATAGCCAATCTTCTTGAAGCCACGGAACATTATCGTGCGAGCCGTAAACGTAAAGACGAGGTGCGCTACGGAATCGTTCCAGAGAAAAGTCGGCGCAACTATCCCTTGGCGTTCTCCTTGAAGGTCGGAACCTTGGTTATGCCCTATGAAACAAGCCCGTCTGAAATATGGGAAACCTCACAGGCCGAAAGAAGTCGACGTCTATACAAGGTAACAGGACTGTCATCAATGGTTGTTGGCGGCAATACCTATGGCGTGGTTGTGCTACGGCATCATGAAGAAGCACGTCCGTCAACGGAAATCAAGTTGAAGAATGGCGCCTATAAGCAAGGCGAGGATATACGCCCAGCTATAAAGATGCTTCACACCCAAATCTATAAAGCTCTCGTTCAAGGTTACGACTTTGAAATAGACGAAACAGGTGAAATAAAACAACTCCGATAACTATGATTAAGCAAACATTGTTCTTCACCACTCCGGCAAGCCTTTCGTTGCGCAATAGCCAGATGGTGATTTCCCGAAAGGACTTCGAGGATGTCACACGTCCTATTGAAGACATAGGATGTGTAGTTTTGGAAAACCAAATGATACGCGTCACCTTGCCTTTGCTCAACGAGTTGGTGAAGAACAATGTGGCTGTCATCATCTGCGACCAAAAACTCATGCCTTCTGCCATGCTCCAGTGCTTGGAAGGCAACACCACGCAAGCCGAGAGCCTCAAACTACAGCTCTCGGCAAGCGAGCCGATGAAGAAGCAGGCGTGGAAACAAATCATTGAAGCGAAAATCCGCAATCAGGCGAGTGTGCTTCAACGTCAAACGCCCATGGGCGGCGATGTGCTCCGGCCTTTCTATTCCAACGTGAAGAGTGCCGACTCCGACAACCGCGAAGCCGTAGCTGCGAAAATCTACTGGAGCCAACTCTTCGGCAAGGAGTTCAAGCGCGAGCGCGAAGGCTGCGCGCCCAATGCCTTGCTCAACTACGGCTACGCACTTCTGCGTGCCGCCACGGCGCGTGCCCTTGTTGGCTCAGGGCTTTTGCCCGCGTTGGGCATCTTCCACAAGAGCCGTTACAATGCCTTTCCCCTTGCCGACGATGTGATGGAACCGTTCCGTCCCTTCGTCGACGAAATAGTTTTCAATCTGTGTTGCCAAGGCACCCCTCATGTCACCAAAGATACGAAGGGAGCCTTGATGCGTGTTCTCAGTTGCGACGTGAAGATGGACAAGGTGACGCGTCCGTTGCAAATTGCCCTCACGTTTACTACTGCCTCTCTTGTAAAATACTATGCTGGTGAAACGAAAAAACTCTCTTTACCCACCCTCTGACTATGACCGAATACAGACTTAATGCCTATCATGTTATGTGGTTATTCGTATTTTTCGACTTGCCCGTTTCCACGAAGGAAGCGCGCAAAGCTGCGGCCATTTTCCGCACCAATTTGGAAAAGGACGGCTTCATCATGAAGCAGTTCTCTGTCTACGTACGCCTTTGCGGCTCGAAGGAGAACCGCGATGTGCACGTGCGTCGTGTGAAAGCCCTTATCCCCGAAGAAGGAAAGGTCAGCATCCTTTCCGTGACCGACAAACAGTACAGCGAAATCTACAACTTTTGGGGCAAACCCAAAACGAAAGGAAAAATCAAAGACCCCAAAAATCTACCGAAGGGGCCTATTCAATTGGAACTTTTTTAGTAGTTTCGCTGCAAATATGGGACCTGTATCTCCATTTCTTGACAGTAAGAGCGAATGTAATAGGCTGATGTATAGCTATTTCGCCGCTTCATGTTGTGGTTTGATGTAGGAACACCATAAGAAACAACAGATAATGATAGCAATACTCACAACGACCGTTGTGGTTTGATGTAGGAACACCATAAGAAACAACGG
>CAVCAV010000039.1:0-17861 GCA_963600165.1 Christensenella sp. UBA1685
CCTTATTATATATAGCGCGGTCGGCTTAGATGCAGCCGATGATTTCCTTCACGTCCTTCACGCCGTGGCTGTCGAGCCAAGCGTCGATGCCGTCAACAATCTTTTCCGTCACGCCGGGATCGATGAAGTTGGCCGTACCCACCTCCACTGCGGTGGCACCGGCCATAAGGAATTCTATGGCGTCGGTAGCATTCATGATGCCGCCAAGTCCCACCACGGGAATCTTCACGGCATGTGCCACTTGCCATACCATGCGAAGCGCCACGGGCTTCACGCAAGGACCGCTCAAGCCGCCCGTGCCGATGCTCAGACGCGAGCAACGGCGTTCCACATCGATGCTCATGCCCATCAGCGTATTGATGAGCGACACGCTGTCGGCGCCTTCAGCCTCCACAGCACGCGCTATCTCGGCTATGTCGGTGACGTTGGGCGAAAGCTTCACGATGAGCGTCTTGCTATAGGCCTGGCGAACGGCTTTCACCACCGAAGCGGCACCTTCGCACGTCACACCGAAAGCCATACCGCCGCTCTTCACATTGGGGCACGAGATGTTCAGTTCTATGCCGGGAATGCCTTCCAGTTCGCCGATTCGTGCGGCACAGGCGGCATAGTCCTCAGGCGAATTGCCGCTCACGTTGACGAGCACATTGGTGCGGAAATCCTTCAGCTGCGGATATATTTTCTCACAAAAGTAGTCGACGCCCTTGTTCTGCAGTCCCACGCAGTTGAGCATGCCCGAAGCGGTTTCGGCCATACGGGGATAGTCGTTTCCCTCGCGGGGATGGAGCGTCGTGCCCTTTACAATGAAACCGCCCAAGCGGTTCAGGTCAACGAAATCGGCAAACTCAATGCCGTAGCCGAATGTTCCCGAAGCGGTCATTACGGGGTTTTGGAGCGAGAGTCCTCCAACGTTCACACTTAACTGAGCCATGACAATTCTTTTACGTTAAACACCGGTCCTTCCTTGCAGACGCACACGTTGTGGCCGTCGGCTTTCTTCTCCACACAGCACAAGCAGGCGCCAAGTCCGCAGGCCATAAGGTTTTCGAGCGAGGCTTCGCAGTCTACACCGTGCGCCGCTGCCCAACGGGCCACGGCCACCATCATGGGCTTGGGGCCACACGTGGAAATCTGGTCGAAATGTTCCTTTTCAAGCACGCTGTGGTTGGTGACAAAGCCGCGTTCGCCGTCGGTGCCGTCTTCCGTAGTCACATACACCGTGCCATAAAGGCGGAAAAGGTCAAGCTGCATAAGGTCGCCCGCGCTGCGGCCGCCAAGGAGGAACACAGGTTGGTGGCCCTTGCTCTTCAGCACCTTGCCAAACTGCAGCAACGGAGCTGTACCCACGCCGCCGCCCACGAGGAGCACGCGTTTGCCTTCGCCCTCGGGCACCGAAAAGCCGTTGCCCAAGGGAAACACGCAGTTGAGCTTGTCGCCAACGGCCAGACGGCTCATGGCAAGCGTGCCCTGGCCTACTACATGAACGAGAAGCCAGAGTTCGCCATGTTCTTCATCCACAAAATTGATGGAGATGGGGCGACGGAGAAATGTGGTGGGGGAATCCTTGACGAGTACCTCTACAAACTGGCCGGGGCGCACTTCGGGAAGCGCTTGCCCGTCGACGCCGAGCTTGAGCAGTACATACCCCTCGCGCGGAGTCTCAACTTGGCGCACGGAGAGGTCTAATGCATATTTTTTCATTATAGCAGATGGTTGCTTTCGCCTTTTACAGAAAGGCATGATTATATTCTTGCTCACTTCCATGCCCGTTCCTTAAAAACTCAATTGAGCCACAAAAAACAAGAAGGAACGGGATGTCCATTGGCGCAAATTTATAAAAAATAGTCCACTCCATGCGCACCACACCAACAATTGTTGCTATCTTCGTGCCTAACTATGCAAATCGTTCCACAACGACTCGCTTTGCACAACACATTTCTTTGAAAAGGCCCACACGAACATGAATCTCGAAATCTGTTGCGGCAGCTACTTGAGTGCCCTCGCAGCAAGCAAGGCAGGTGCCACACGCATTGAACTCTGCAGCGGACTGGCAGAAGGAGGCATCACGCCTTCCCTCGGACTGATACGTTCCGTTTGTGCACTGCCCGGCGTGGTGCATCATGTGCTTATCCGCCCGCGCGGAGGCGATTTTCTCTACACAGAAAAGGAGAAAGGCATCATTCTCGACGACATTGATGCAGCTCTCAGCGCCGGAGCCGACGGAGTGGTAGTGGGTGCGCTCACCGAAGACGGCGAAGTGGACATTCCCTTCCTCAAAGCTTGCGTAAACCATGCCGGCGGCCGCAACGTGACGTTTCACCGTGCCTTCGACCTTTGTGCCGATGCCATGCGCGCCATGCGCCAGATTGCCGATGCCGGAGCAAACCGCATTCTCACCTCAGGACAAGCGGTCTCGGCCGTTGAGGGCATCAGTTTGTTGGCAAAGCTGGTAAAGGAAGCGCCAGAAGGCCTTTCCATCATGCCGGGATGCGGCGTGAATGCCGCCAATGCGGCACAGCTGCTGCTTGAAACGGGAGCCGACGAGCTTCACGCTTCTGCCCGCGCGCCTTACAAAAGCCACATGCGCTTTGTAAGGAACAACGTGAACATGGGAGCGAAAGGTGCCGACGAATATGCCACGATGGAAACGTCGGAAGAGGCGGTCCGCGCCATTCTTCAGGCCATGCACACCGTGAAGCGCTGAAAGCCGGACAATTTTTCTCTGAAACAGAAACTACAAACCTGCCCGAAATGACTGGTTCGAAACACATAATCGCCGCCTGCTTACTGGGACTTGCCGCCACGCAAGCCTCAGCACAGACGCATTCGCAAGGAGCACGCACACTGCAGCAAGCGAAAGGCAAACACAACGCTTTTACGCACAAGTATTCTGCCAAACTCGACTCGCTCATCAGCCATTATGCTTCGTGGAAATACGAAGCTGCCGACACGCTCAGCAATCCCTACTATGCGCTGCTGTTTTCACCTGTCACACTTTCTTCTTCCACGCTCGGACGAACCATAGGCACCAACGGCGAAACGGCAGAGCAGCAGACGCCCCTTCTCCCGTCCTCACGCCACATCCACGAAGTGCTTGCCCTTACCGACAGCGTGCTCGTACAGACTTACGCCAACACGCCCTGGTTCATCCGCAACGAAGAAGAGCAACACGGCACGCTTTCCCTCGACGTCCACAACAAGCCCATTCCCAAACCCGAAGTGAGCCTTACCGAAACTTACGGAAAAGACCACCCCACCCCGCAGGGAAACATTTTCAACGTTGAAGACGATGCCCCGCTCATCATTCGTCGGCCTAACTTCTGGACGTTCAAGACGAATTTCTCCCTTCAGTTTACGCAGAACTACATTTCCGACAACTGGTACAAAGGCGGTGAGAGCCACAACGCCCTGTTGGCCACCACCACCATCGAGGCCAATTTCAACAACCAAAGCAAAATAGCGTTCGACAACAAGTTGGAAATGCGGCTCGGCTTCCAAACCTCACACGACGACAAGGAGCACAAATACAAAACAAACTCCGACTTGCTCCGACTGACCAACAAACTCGGACTGCGTGCCGTAAAAAACTGGTACTACACCCTCATGCTACAAAGCTGGACGCAGTTCTACCGGGGATATAAGGCCAACGACAAAAAGATATACTCCGACTTCATGTCTCCCTTCGAATCGTTGCTCTCCATCGGTATGGACTATCAGCTGAGCAAGAAGAAATTCAACGTTTCTGCCACCGTCTCCCCCCTTGCACTGAAGTTGAAATACGTAGGCCGCCCCTCGCTCGAAACATCTTTCGGTCTGACAGAAGGACACCACACGAAGTGGGAACGGGGTTCGAACATCACCGTAAACTACAAGTGGACCATTGCAAAACCCATCACCTGGCAAGGACGCATCTACTACTTCACCGACTACAGCAAGGTGCAAGTGGAGTGGGAAAACACGTTCAACCTCACCATCAACAAGTATCTCTCCACGCGCTTGTTCCTCTACCCGCGTTTCGACGACAGCCGAACACGAAAAGAGGGCGAATCGTACATTCAGTTCAACGAACTGCTCAGTCTCGGCCTCAACGTGAATTTCTAACGCTTCGCCAACGGCACGGGCAAGCGCACTGTGTTTCCAAAAGGCATTTCCGCATACAAAAGAAGGCATCTTCTTCCTACGCCGACTGTTGGCGCAAGCAGAAGATGCCTTCTTTTTTTGTTTACTTGTAGTAACCGTTTCGCTTTATTGCCTCTTCCACACGAGGCGGAAGGAGCGAGGAGCAATCTTCACCTTCACGAATCCGCCGCCGAACCTCCGTGGAACTCACAGGCCAAAGCGGCGCACGAAGAACCGACACGCCGTCGGGAAGCCCTTCGGCAGAAAGCGGACTGTCTGCGCGGGGATAGACAATTATCGGGTAGCGCGAAAGTATTTCCTCGTAATGTGCCCAACGGTCAAAGAGCGCCCAATTGTCGCCCCCTATCAAAAGAGAGAATTCACGCTCGGGGTATGCTTCACAAAGGCACTCCAGCGTGCGGTAGGTATAGGACGGACGAGGCAGGTCGAACTCAAAACGAGAAGCCTTTATTCCCGTCTCGCCCTCCACGGCCACCGTAGCCAGCCGGTAGCGCACTTCTTCGTCGAGCAACGCGCTGTTTTGCTTCAGCGGGTTCTGCGGCGACACCATCAGCCACACTTCATCGGCCAGATGCTGCTTCACCACTTCACGCGCCAAGTGAAGATGACCTACATGCACGGGATTGAACGATCCGCCGAAGATGGCTGTGCGTATCATGCTTCCAGAAATTTGCGCACGGCTTCCAGGGCTTCCGCCTCGGCACGTTCGAGCTCGTCGTTCACGATTACCACGTCGGCCTTCTCGGCAAAAGTCAATTCGAACTCGGCCCGGGCCAAGCGGTCGGCAATCACTTCGGCCGAGTCCGTACCGCGTCCTTCCAAGCGGGCACGAAGCGCTTCGATGGAAGGAGGCTGGATGAACACGCTCAAGGCCTGGTTGCCGTAAGCCTTCTTGATGTTTTGCGAGCCAAGCACGTCGACGTCACAAACCACGTTCTGCCCGTCGGCAAGTTGCTTGTCAACCTGCGCCTTGAGCGTCCCGTAGAAACGTCCCGCATAAACCTCTTCATATTCAAGGAAATCGCCGGCAGCAATATGCTGCTTGAACTCTTCAGGTGAGAGGAAATAATACTCCACACCGTTCTGCTCCGTTCCGCGCGGCGGACGGCTCGTGGCAGATACCGAAAAATGAAGATTCAGCCCTTGCTGCATCAAATAGTTTATGATGGTGCTTTTACCGCTTCCGCTCGGTGCGGAAAATATAACCACTTTCATTGCTCGTTTGTATTAGATGATGGAAAATGCCATACTCACTGCCGGCATTTGCTCCGTTAAAAATTAAACTGCAAGGAGTAAAGATTAAAGCACATTGAGCACCTGCTCCTTTATCTGCTCGAGTTCGTCCTTCATCTTTACCACAATATTCTGCATCTCGGCCTGGTTGCTCTTGGAACCCGTGGTATTGATTTCGCGGCCCATTTCCTGTGCGATGAAGCCCAGTTTCTTTCCTTGGCCGTGGCCGTTCTGGAGCGTTTCGCGGAAGTACTTGAGATGGTTGGAAAGGCGCTGTTTTTCCTCGCTGATGTCGAGTTTCTCTATATAATAGATGAGTTCCTGCTCGAGGCGGTTTTTGTCGTAGTCCACGCCGCGGAGTTCGGCCAAGCGCTCTTCAAGACGCTGGCGGATCTTTTCCACGCGCGACGTTTCAAAGGGTTCTATCTGCGAGAGCAGGTCCGCAATGTTGTCCACCTTTTCGTTGAACTTGCGGCAAAGGGCCTCGCCTTCCTGGATGCGGAAGTCTACCAAATGGTCCACGGCCTGTTCCACCACGCCACGGGCCACTGCCCACTCTTCGTCGGTAAGTTCTTCCACCGACACCGACGACGTGATTTCCGGCAGACGGACAAGCACGTCCCATACTTGCTGGCCCGAGGGGCACGGTATGCACTGTGCGTCGCTTATGGCACGGATTTGCTCCAAATAGTGGGCAACAACTTCTGCGTTGACCACGGGGGCAGCCTGTGCGGCATCTTTTTCAACCCAAAGGTTGAAATCCACTTTTCCACGCTCCAACTTTCCGGAAATCAGTTTGCGAAGTTCCATTTCCTTCTCGCGGTAAACAGGAGCTATACGAGTGGAGAGATCCAGACTCTTGCTGTTCAGCGACTTTATCTCGGCATGAATTTTTTTTCCGTTGTACACGGCATCAGACTTGCCGTAGCCCGTCATTGACTGTATCATATATTTTTTTCGTTATTACTTGTGTTGTACAAAAGATACGTAGCGAAGTTAAGCCTTTTTTCCGAAACTTTTACGTCCCGTCCTGCACTTTTGCCCACGAAGCGCCAAAAAGCGCCCTGCCGGCATGTGCGCAAGGACTTATTGCTTAATTTTGCGGCATGAAACAGTATGTCACCTGCATGACCATAGCGGGCTCCGACCCTTCGGGAGGCGCCGGAATCCAAGCCGACCTCAAGACGTTCGCCGCCTTGGGCTGTTACGGGCAGGCCGCCGTCACAGCGCTAACCGTACAAAACACGCAAGGAGTAAGCAGAAGCGTGAACGTAGACGCCACGTTGGTCTACGAGCAAGTGGATGCCGTATGGTCAGACTGGCTTCCCGACGCCGTTAAAATAGGCATAACCGGGACGGCGGACATTGTCAGCGCCATTGCAAGCCTCATAGACAAACACCGGCCGCCGTTCGTGGTGCTCGACCCCGTGATGATTTCATCGTCGGGGCATCGGCTGATGGACGCCTGCGCAGAAGAAACATTGCTCACCGAACTTATGCCGCGATGCTCGCTTGTCACGCCTAATCTTCCCGAAGCCCAATCTCTTCTCGGCCTTCCGTCTTCCGACGACACGCCACCTTGCGTCCTCGCCAAGCAACTCTCCGAAAAACTCGGAGGCACGTCGGTCCTCGTCAAAGGCGGACACGCTAAAGGAGCCCCCATTGATTTTCTTCATCACAAGGGGCACGACTACGACTTCCCAAGCCAGCGCATTGACTCCCGCAACACGCACGGAACCGGTTGCACGTTGTCCTCCGCCGTTGTCGCTTACATTGCACGCGGCCTTTCGCTGCAACAATCTGTTGCTTCGGCCAAGCATTTCCTCACCCAAGCCTTGCTCCACGGAGCCGACTTCCAGGCCGGGCAAGGCACCGGGCCGCTCTGCCACTTTTTCAATCCGCAAAAAGCCATAGTCAAATAAAATAAGTAACTTTGCATTGATTTTTGGAAAACCTTTCCGTTTCTGCAATAAGCCTTTCTCTTGTGCGGCCAAGCATCCTTGCTCCCGCACGCTCCTTTTTCATCTTGGCTCCAACGCACGGAAGCGGAAACTTTCCCCACGGAATCTCAACTAGAACAATCCAAATCGTAACAAACAGATAAATGAACGCATTCGTATTCCCCGGTCAGGGAGCACAGTTCGTAGGTATGGGCAAGGACCTCTACGAAAAGCACCCCATCGCCAAGCAGTTTTTTGAGAAGGCCAACGAAATTCTCGGTTTCCGCATTACAGACATCATGTTCAACGGAACTGATGAAGAGCTCAAGCAGACGAAGGTAACGCAGCCCGCCATGTTTCTCCACAGCGTGGTAAGTGCGCTTTGCCTTGGCGCTGACTTCCAGCCCGCCATGGTGGCCGGTCACTCCTTGGGTGAACTCTCTGCCCTGACCGCCGCACGTTGCCTCAGTTTTGAAGACGGCCTTAAGCTCGTGGCCGCTCGCGCCAAAGCCATGCAGAAGGCTTGCGAAGCCAAGCCCGGAACCATGGCCGCCATCATCGCTCTCTCTGACGACAAGGTAGAAGAAGTTTGTGCCGAAGTAAGCAAAGAGACCGGCAAGGTGGTAGTTCCTGCCAACTACAACTGTCCGGGACAGCTCGTCATCTCAGGCGAGGCCGAAGCCATCGAAGCCGCTTGCGTCAAGCTTAAGGAAGCCGGTGCCAAGCGAGCACTTGTTCTCCCCGTAGGCGGTGCTTTCCACTCCCCCCTCATGCTTCCGGCACAGGAGGAGCTTGAAGCTGCCATCGCCACCACTGAATTCCACAAGCCCATCTGTCCTGTTTACCAGAACGTAGACGGAAAGGCCCACACCGACCCTGAAGAAATCAAGGCCAACCTTATCCAGCAGCTCACCTCTTCAGTTCTTTGGACGAAGGAGGTCAACAACATGGTGGCCGACGGCGCTACGGACTTCACCGAGTGCGGTCCCGGCAAGACGCTGCAGGGCATGATTGCCAAGATCTGCAAAGGCAACGCCGACGTAAAGGCTCACGGTGTGAACGACTAACGAAAACAGCGCCCCACCCCGTTCCGCCGCACTTTCCGCAAGGCAAGGCACAAGGCCTTTGGGCCACGAAAAAACGGCATTAGGGCCAAGAAACAGCAGACCGCAAGGTTTAAAGACGAGTTTTGCTCCGAATATGGAGCGGAAACGAGCTTTAAACCTTGCGGTCTCTTCTTTTTCTCGCTCCAAAGCACTAACTTCGCACGAAGAAGAGGACATTTTTCCCCTAATCAAATCCATTTATACACATGACAAACAACCACAAACTTCTCATATACCAAGTTTTGCCCCGACTCTACGGCAACGCTTGCACCAACAACGTGCACAACGGCACCTTGGAGCAAAACGGCTCGGGCAAGATGAACGACTTCACCGCAGCCCGCCTGGAACGCATTGCCGACTTCGGATTCACCCACATCTGGTACACCGGGCTACTTGAGCACGCCACCATGACGGACCGCTCCGACCAGGGCATCACTGCCGACCATCCCGCCGTGGTGAAAGGCCGCGCCGGTTCGCCTTACGCCATTAAAGACTATTACGACATAGACCCCGACCTTGCTGTCAACGTGGAAAAACGAATGAAGGAGTTTGAAGCCCTTCTTCGCCGCACGCACAAGGCCGGGCTCAAGTTTGTAATGGACTTTGTGCCCAACCACGTGGCCCGACAGTACAAGAGCGATGCAAAACCGCGCGGCGTGCACGACCTTGGCGCCGACGACGACACGACGATGGCCTTCAGTCCGCAAAACAACTTCTACTACATTCTCGGACAGACGCTCCACACCGACTTCGACACCTCGCGCCTTGCACCTTCGCCCTACAGCGAATATCCGGCAAAGGCTACCGGCAACGACCACTTCGATGCCTATCCTTCGCGAAACGACTGGTACGAGACAGTGAAGCTCAATTACGGCATTGACTACCTCGGCGGACGCACGGAGCACTTTTCTCCCATACCTTCCACCTGGCTCAAGATGACGGCCATACTGAAATTTTGGGCGAAGAAGGGCGTCGATGCATTTCGCTGCGACATGGCAGAAATGGTGCCCGCAGCCTTTTGGAGCTATGCCACGAAAGAAGTGAAAACGGCCTATCCCCACGTGCAGTTCATCGCCGAAGTATACAATCCCGGCGAGTACCGCAACTATCTGCATGCGGGCTTCGACTATCTCTACGACAAAGTGGGACTCTACGACACCTTGCGCGCCATCGTTTGCGGCCAGGCCTCAGCCTCGTGTATTACGGGCTGCTGGCAAGCCATAGACGACATCAAAGACCACATGCTCTCGTTCCTCGAAAACCACGACGAGCAGCGCATTGCTTCGGCCTTCTTCGCCGGAGACGCGCGCAAGGCGCTCCCCGCTTTGGCCGTGAGCGCACTGATGGGCACCAATCCCTTCATGCTCTATGCCGGCGAAGAAATAGGCGAGAGCGGAATGGAAGCGGAAGGCTTCAGCGGGCTGGACGGACGCACCACGATTTTCGACTATTGGGGTGTAAAATCGTTGCAGAAGCTCTGCAGCGACAACCTCAAGGACGCGCTGACAAAAGAAGAGCAGGCGCTCTACGATTTCCACCGCCAGATAATCCGTTTGTGCCGCGACAACGAGGCCATCCACAGCGGAACATTCTACGACCTGCAGTATGCCAACTACAACCACGAATACGGCTACAACTGCGACCGCCAGTATGCTTTCTTCCGCCAGTCGCCGAAGGGCGAGACGCTTCTTGTGGTAGTTAATTTCGATGGAACGGCGGTGCACGTGGGAGTAAACATTCCCGACCACGCTTACGAATACCTTCACATGCGTGCCGGCATGGTGTCGTCGCTTGACCTGCTGAGCGGCAACACGCAAACGCTCGAATTGAAGCACGGCAGTCCGGTCTACGTAGAAGTTCCGGCATACGGCGCCGTGGTACTGAGCCTTTAATTCCTTACTTCCCATTTCAAGAAAGGGCATTCGGCCCACACAGAGAAACATTCTTACATGACATACGAACAAGAAAAAATCAAGCCCTATGGCGATGGCGAGGCGAAAGGAAAGCAAGTGGAGCAGATGTTCGACAGCATTGCGCACTCCTACGACCTGCTGAACCATCTGCTTTCCATGGGCATTGACAAGCATTGGCGCCGCGCCGCCATCAATTCGCTCAAGCCTTTTGCGCCGCGCAAGATGCTCGACGTGGCTACGGGCACGGGCGACTTCGCCATCATGTCGGCACGCGAACTGCACCCCGACTCGCTGTTGGGCGTTGACCTTTCCGAAGGCATGATGAACGTGGCGAGAGAGAAGGTGAAAAAAGCCTCGCTTGAGCAGACCGTAAGTTTCCAACAGGAGGACTGCATGAAGCTATCCTTCGCCGACGACACGTTCGACGCGCTCACCGTGGCTTACGGCATCAGAAACTTTGAAGACCTCGACCGCGGCCTGCGGGAAATGCGCCGCGTGCTGAAACCCTCGGGCCGCCTCGTCATCATAGAGCTTACCAGTCCGCAGCGGTTCCCCATGAAGCAACTTTTCTGGCTTTACTCGCACGTACTCATGCCGCTCGTGGGAAAAATCGTGTCGCACGATTCGAAAGCCTACACTTACCTTCCCGCCACAATGGAAGCCTTTCCGCAAGGGGAGGTGATGTCAGAGATTTTGAAGAAGGCCGGATTTACCGACGTACGTTTCAAGCGCTTCACCTTCGGACTGAGCACGCTCTACACGGCGGCAAAGTAGCGGACTTCCGCAGCAATTTTACAGGACAACCGCAACAGTCTGCCGATTGTCCATTCCTTATCCAATTTGAAACCTCACAAAATGACCCAAAACGAACTTCGCATTGTATATATGGGTACGCCGGACTTTGCCGTGCTGCCCCTTCAGCGCCTTGTAGAAGGCGGCTACAACGTGGTGGGCGTAATCACGATGCCCGACAAGCCCATCGGGCGCCACCAAACCGAACTGTCGGCTTCGCCCGTAAAGAAATTTGCCGTAGAACACGGACTGAAAGTGCTGCAACCGGCAAAGCTCAAGGACGAAACGTTCCTCGAAGAACTGCGCGCCTTGCAAGCCAACCTTCAGATTGTGGTGGCTTTCCGCATGTTGCCCGAAGTGGTGTGGGCCATGCCGCGCTTCGGCACGTTCAACCTCCACGCCGCCCTGCTCCCGCAGTATCGCGGAGCGGCGCCCATCAACTGGGCCATTATCAACGGCGACAAGGAAACGGGCATCACCACATTTTTCCTTGACCACGACATCGACACGGGAAAGGTTATCCAACGCGTGCCGGTACCTATACTTGACACGGACAACGTGGAGGACGTGCACGACAAGCTGATGGTTCTGGGTGCCGACCTCGTCGTAGAAACGGTGGACCACATCATTGCGGGAACGGTAAACCCCATTCCGCAGTCGGAACTGACGACCGACGAACCGTTGCGCCCGGCGCCGAAGATTTTCAAAGACACCTGCCGAATAGACTGGAGCATGGGCGTGAAACGCTGCTACGACTTCGTGCGCGGACTCTCCCCCTACCCCGCTGCATGGACTACGCTGCACCACGGAGGCAAGGAACTCACGCTAAAAGTGTACAAGACGTCGAAAGAGTTTGCCACGCCGACGGAAGCAGTCGGCACTGTGGTGACGGACGGCAAGACATACCTCAAAGTGGCCATGGCCGACGGTTATCTCCACCTGTTGACCATACAGCTTTCAGGCAAGAAACGCATGGAGACAACGGATTTCCTCCGCGGCTTCCATGCCGACGGCACAGAGCGTGTGGAATAATCTGCAGAAGAAGCCTTGGGCAAACAACAAGAAAGCCCGGCAATCATACAACCAGCCAAAGAATATTGGCGGAATGTATGATTGCCGGGCTTTTTATATGGCAATGACAACGGAAATCCGTTGGGCGTCATCGTGCGATACACATCGTTTTTTCAGACGAACAGTTCGCGGTAGAACGTTTCGGCCTCGCGCAACGTGTCTTGCTTGCCCACGTCGAGGAGTTTGAGGGAAGTCTGCACGTCGGCACGAATGTCCACTTTGTCACAGACGGAAAGATAGAAGTCCATGATGGGGAACTTTGCGGGGCGTCCTTCCATCAGTTTCTGAAGGCGCGGAGAGAAACAGTGAATGCCCGAAAAGGCAAAGCGGTTCATCTTCTTCACGTCGAGGTTGGCGTAGGGAGAACGGACCTCGCCGGTGGCAATGTTTGTCCAGCCGCAGAGGCGTCCATCGTCGTTGAAAAGCAAATAGCGCTGCGTTTGGCGTTCACTCACCATCAATGCGGCGTCGAACGGAAGGCTTCGTTGATAGAATGCACCCAAATCGGCATTGGACAGGATGTCTACGTTGTGAAGCAGAACAGGACTTTCGTTGTCGGTAAAGAGCGGCAGCGCTTTCCGCAAGCCGCCTCCCGTGTCGAGAAGGGCATCCGTTTCGTCTGAAACGCATACGGGAATTCCCCACGTATGGTTCTGGAGGTACTCGATGATTTGTCCGGAAAAGTGGTGAACGTTCACCACCACTTCCGTAGCTCCGGCTTCCACGAGGCGCGAGAGCGTGATGTCGAGCAAGGGCCGGCCGTCTACGGGAACCAGTGCCTTGGGCATATGGTCGGTAAGCGGTTTGAGACGGGTGCCCATGCCGGCAGCAAACAACATGGCTTTCATTCTGCTCATTGCTGTTTGCGGTTGTAGGTTCCGTATATCACGCTGATTTCCACGGGATTGTCCTTTCCGCCTTCAAGTCGTGCTGAAGTCAAGCCCAAGTTGTGGCGAATGCGCATGAGCTGCTTGGAGCTCGTGCCTGTGGTGGACGTGATGGTGGCATATTCAGCGTTGACGGGAATGAGCATCACCTTGTTCCAATCGGGGTTGGCGGCTTCCCAAACGGCATATTTGGCCTGACGCTGTGCTTCGGTGTCGGTAATCACTACGCCTGCGCCCTCGTCGCGCTCCTGCTTGAGAAGAGTGATGAGGCGGGCAATGTTGCTGAACTGGTAAACGTTGTTCGTAGAGTTGTACTGCGTGAGGTAAGAGTCGGACGAGTTGGCAATTTTGTTGTCCTCGAAGAAACTCTTCATCTTGCCCTTGCGCACCATGAGCAGGTAGCTCGGGCAGGAGAGGTTGTAGTCGTCGCGCTGGTCAACGTTGTAGCGGCGCAGCACGATTTTCACCTGGTTGATGCTGTCGTTGTAATGCTGTCCGCCCACGATGTCGGAAACGGGCAACGTGGCTTCGGTGAAGAGACTCGCGGGGGTCTTCACATAGGAGCAAGTGGCGTTGGCGAGGTCCTCTGCGGTGTAGCCCGTCGGGTAGTTGTTTTCCACCTGGGTGTTCTGGATCACTTCTTCCGTAGCACCCATTCGCTGCATACCGTCAACAATGGTGTCGGTCCCGGCAGTGGTTGTGGTGTGGTAGCGGAAGTAGAGGTCGAGACACATGCGTTCCACGGTAATCATGGAACCGACGCCGCCGGCGCTTTGGAAGTAGAAGCCGGGGCATATGTTGTGGACAAACTTGTAGGAGTTGGCAAAGTTGGAAGGGTCGGCATAGTACTGCTGCATGAGGTAGGTGCCGTAGGAAACGGGGAGCTTCACCACCACGCTGCGGTAGTATTTCGAACCGCTGTTTTGGGCGGACGACACGGCTAGGTTCTTCACGGCATAGCTTACGGACTTCGTCACGGGCGATGCCGTTTCAAGATAGTCGGAGGGGTTGAGGTTGGTGTAGAACTTGTCGTCCTCTTCCATCACGCGTTCCTTGCCGAGCGAATGCACGTTGAGCTTCATGGTGGCGAGCGAATCGCCATAATACTCGTCGAAGAAAAGGCGGATTACGCAGGAGTCGGCTTCCACGTTTCCGCTTTCGGGAATGTAGAGTTTGTCTTTTGAAGGCAGCGTGAAGTTGTCGGGCACGTGAAACTGGGCAAGGAAATTGCTGGTGGTGCGTACGTGCATTTCGGGGTCGATGATGCTACCTATATGGCTCTTTGAAGTGTTTGCCAGCACGGAGTCGGCACGGACGGTTGTCGTGGAGAACTGATAGACGGCACTCGAAGTGGTTATCTGGTCGGCATCGGGCATCACGTCCATACCGATTGACGAGGTGTCGTCGGTACATGCGGCAAATACTGCTCCTGAAAGAAGTAGGAGCGCTAATGATTTGTTCATATGCTGGGTTTGTAAGTCTATGCAGGAAACTTTGAACGATTCCTGCAGACGTTGCGCTGAAAAAGAATGCAATGTTAGCGCTGCAAATATACGAACTAATGAGCGATTGCACTCTTTGCGCAGAGAAGTTTTAAGCTATGTTAGAATAATGGAGGACGGAGCGTGTGCGAACGGGGCTTTTTCGTCTACGAACAAACGAAGCAACGCGGATGCGGGTGGTTTCCACCTGCATCCGCGTCGTTTATGCGTTTCGGGAGAAAGTGCTCCCGTATTTAGCCATGTATTATTCAGCTTCGTCGCCGCACAGTTGTGCGAAGAAGTTGTTGTAAGCTTCTGCGGCTCCGTCATCTACAGAAACGTAGTTGAGCACGGGCTTCTCTTTGCCCTTGGCAAACTCCATCACGGCGGGGGCAGCACCGGCTTCGCCTTCGATGACACCGTCGGAGAATGCCACGCCAAGGCGTCCGAGCGCGTCGGCCTGCGTGAGGTCTATGCCGGCAGCGTCAAGGGCGGCTTTGTCGGCCGAGCGGAACGTAAGGCATTCCTCAATGCGCTGTGCCAGAGTGGCATCGGGCATTTCGTTGTAGACAGAATAAACAACCTTTGCTTCGGCAAAAGGCGGTTCTTCGCGGTAGGCGGTTTTGATGTAGAATGCGGCTACGGCCGACATCCATCCCTGGCAGTAGATTACATCGGGGCACCAACGGAGCTTTTTCACGGTCTCGAGCACGCCACGCGCGTAGAATACGGCACGCTCCACGTTGTCGGCATATTCGTTGCCTTCAGGGTCGTTGATGAGCGAGCGCTTGTGGAAATAGTCGTCGTTGTCAATGAAATATACCTGCATACGGGCTGCAGGGATGGAGGCTACTTTGATGATGAGAGGGTGGTCGGTGTCGTCAATGATGATATTCATCCCCGAGAGACGGATTACCTCGTGCAGCTGGTTACGCCGTTCGTTGATGATTCCCCAACGGGGCATGAACGTGCGGATTTCACAACCATTTTCCTGCAAAGCCTGCGGCAGTTTGCGGCCGTCGGCGGCCATTGCGGTTTCAGGCACGTAAGGAGTCATCTCCTGCGTGATGAACAGAACCTTCTTTGACTTCATTATTTCTTTCACTTAAATTTGGTGCAAATTTAGTAAAAAATTTCGGTATTATATTGGCTATGAGCATCTAAAAGGCCTTGCACGGGGTTTTAGGGGTAAATTATATGCACATGCAGACGCATATTTGGCAGTTTTTCTGTTACTTTGCACCGCAAAAGCACCGGACTTTTCGCCTTTTCAGCCGCCTCAAGAAGCGAGAGCGGCCATTTTTTCGGCTTGGCCCGCCGCGCGCAAAAGCGTGGAAGCACATGTTCAGCCATTAACTGCCGGTGCAAGAAAATACATCCAAACAACACAATGATAGTCTTCAACACAACGAAAGGCCTTGAGGAAGCGCTTGAAGAAGTACGCGCCGCAGGCAAGAAGATTGGCTTGGTGCCGACGATGGGTGCGCTCCACGAAGGACACGCCTCGCTGGTCAAGCGTTCCGTAGCCGACAACGACGTCACCGTGGTGAGCGTCTTTGTCAACCCCACCCAGTTCAACGACAAAAACGACTTGAAAAACTACCCCCGCACGCTCGACGCCGACTGCGAGCTGCTTTCTTCGCTCGGGGCAGACTACGTATTCGCTCCCTCCGTTGAGGAAGTATATCCCGAACCCGACACGCGCTCTTTCTCCTACCCTCCCATCGACAGCGTGATGGAAGGTGCACGCCGCCCAGGCCATTTCAACGGCGTTTGCCAGATTGTCAGCAAGCTGTTCTATATGGTACGTCCAGACCGCGCCTATTTCGGCGAGAAGGACTTCCAGCAAATTGCCGTGGTTCGCGCCATGGTCAACGACCTGAAGATTCCCGTGGAACTTTGCCCCTGCCCCATCGTGCGCGAAGAGAGCGGACTGGCCCTCAGCTCGCGCAACTCGCTCCTCACCGACGAGGAGAAGCGCACGGCCGTGTGCATCTCGCAGGCTCTGAAGACGAGCGTGGAGTTTGCCAAAAGCCACACGGTGAAAGAGACCCACGACCTCGTGGTCGGCGCACTGAACGCCACGAAAGGACTTGAGGTGGAATATTTCGAGATAGTGAACGGCATCACGCTTCAAAGCGTGTCGTCGTGGGACGATGCCGACTACGTGGTAGGTTGCATCACGGTCTACTGCGGCAGTCGCCCCGTGCGCCTCATCGACAACATCAAATACAAACAGGCCTGACATGTTGCTCACTCTTCTCAAATCGAAAATTCACTGCGCTACGGTGACGGAGGCCAACCTCCACTACATGGGCAGCATCACCATTGACGAAAACCTGATGGACGCCTGCGGAATGATAGCCGGCGAGCAGGTACACGTGGTGAACAACATGAACGGCGAACGCGTGGTGACGTACATCATTGCCGGACCGCGCGGCACAGGTTGCATCTGCCTCAACGGCGCTGCAGCAAGGCTTTTCCAGGTGGGCGACGAGGTGATCATCATGGCTTTCGCCCAGATGGACGAAAAAGAAGCGCACTCGTTCAGCCCGAAAGTGATTTTCCCGAAAGGAAGCCACAACGAACTCTAAACACTAAGCACACAACGCACACGACCTTGCGCAAGGATTCCAACGAGTCCTTGCGCAAGGTCGTTTTTTGATGGACAAACGGGACGCTTGCACACGGAAAAATTCGTACATTTGCCGTCGGCTATAAAGTGGAAAGGACGAAGTGCCCCAAGTGGGGCACGCAGCGTTTCACCACACGTATTACCCTCATTATTAACCCCTATTTTACTTTTATGGAACAACAGTTCACCATCCATGCAGCGGACATTCCCGCTCATTTCGTGCATTGCCTTGCCACGGACTGCAAGGCTGCCGCCACTTGCCTCCACCTTCTCGCCGCCGAGGCCGAGGGCGAGGAGAAGAAGAGCTTTCCCTGCTTCAACCCCAAGTGTGTCAGCCCCACGGCGGGCTGCAACTGTCCGCACTACAGCGAGGCACGCTACGTGCGCTGCGCACGCGGACTGAAGAAGCTCATCAGCCAGCTTTCCGTTAGTGCCTATTCGGCATTCCGCAACGAGATGTGCATCCGCTTCGGGCGCTCGGCGTTTTACCGCTACCGCAACGGCACGCTGCCGCTCACGGGCGAGTCGCTCGACTTCGTTTGCCAGTGTTTTCTCCGCCATGGGGCGCAAGAACCTCTCGTTTTCGACGAGGAATCAGAAACGGTTGATTTTCAAGCAGATGCAGTTTCAAAATGAATTCCACGTTTTGAAACAAAAATTCCA
>CAVCAV010000040.1:0-17813 GCA_963600165.1 Christensenella sp. UBA1685
GTTCAAAGGGCAAGCATTTTTCGTAGAACGTGAGGAAGTTCTGCCCTACCCTCGGGAAGACATATCCTTCCCATTGCATTTTGCGGTTGCGGCTGTAGCGGAGTATGTCGAGTTGAAGATAGAAGAGTTCTTCAAACTTAAGTCTCCGCACGGCTTGGGGCAAAGCGGCAGACGATTCCGGCTCGTGGACCGTATGGAGCGCTTTCTCCAAGGGTTGGAGTTGAAGCTTCGTTATCAGGTCGGCGGGCAAGGTTTCCGCTATGGGCTTGTCCTTCAGCACTTGCCAAAGACGCTTCACCAGTTCGGAGATGGTGTGGGAAGTGAAGCCCTGGCGCTTCATCCGCTCCGAAGTGTGGTAGTGAGGCTGCATGGTAAGCGGTGCCTCGCTCTGCGAATCTACGGTTTCAAGTTCGGGATGGGCAATTTGGAAACGGTAGTTCCATGAGGTGGGTTTACCCAATAATATATAGGTCTGGTTGCAACGCAGCGTGCGTTCCTGAAACTTTATGCCGCGGAACCATACCAAATCCAGCACACCGCTCCCGTCCGTAAACGTGGCTACGAGACGTTCGCTGCGGCCGCTGCCTTCAACGCACCAACCCAAGATTTGTCCACGCAAAAGGACATAAGGCATGCCATCGACCAAATCGCGCACCCGATGGATGATGCTTCGGTCGATGTATTTGTAGGGGAAATTGTACAACAGGTCGCGAAACGTGTGTACATGGAGGTCGGCCGCAAGAATCTTTGCCCTTGCCGGCCCCACGCCCTTCAAATAAACGATGTCTGTTTCTAATGGATTGATAGGGGAAGGTTTTTTGACGATGGAAAAGAACAATGGGCAAAAGCGGACCGAGAAGCCCGCTTTCACACAAAATCCGTAGTCTTATTTAGAAAATGAGTTCGTCGGCATCGGCTCCGCCCAGCATCTTTGCTGCGGAGGGTCGCTGCGCCTGGACTGAAGCATCGGCCGAGGGAGTTCCTACGCGGGAAATGGGGTCGACAGCCTTTTCGCCTCTGAACACGAGCACCTTTGAGTCGAGTTCGGTGCTGCCCGGATAGAGCATATCCTTGCGAACCTGCGCTACAACGGTAGGAGCCACGAGCGATTCGGCGATGGCAAAGGCGAAAGCGGAAGTTGCAGCGGGACCTGCACCCGTGATGATGTTGTCGTGACGAACGGCAAGCACGTCCTTGTGGTAGATGACATTGCCGAGTTCGGACATGAGGGAGGGATAGCAGGTGACGTGGCGCAAGCGGATTACACCGGCATGGGCCAAAACCATAGGGCCGGCGCAGATAGCGGCCAGAATAGTTCCCCGTACGGCATGCTGGGCGAGCGCCTGACGGAGCACCTGGTTGGTCTTGAGCGCCAATGCGCCCTTCATTCCGCCAGGAATGACAATGGCGTCTGCATCATTCATGTGATTGCGACGGAAAAGGCTGTCGCACTTCACCACAATGCCGTGCGCCCCTTCTACCACGCGGCGTCCTGTTACACTGAGCGTCTGTACGCTAAGACCGCAACGACGCAGGATGTCGATTGTTCCGAAAGCTTCCAATTCTTCAAAGCCGTCGGCCATCATGATGTATACCATAATTTATAGATCTGTTGTTTTTGGTTGATATTTTCAATTTGTTGCTTTGCGGAATTACTCCTCGAGACAGCGGAGATAGGCGGCTATGGTATCCTTCAACCCCAAATAGAGGGCATCGCAAATTAATGCGTGTCCAATGCTCACTTCGTCGAGCCAAGGAATGCACTGATGGAAATAGGCCAAGTTTACGAGACTGAGGTCGTGACCGGCATTGAGTCCCAAGCCGAGCTCCCTGCAACGCTTTGCGGTTTCCACGAAGGGCGCTATTACCGCTTCTCTATTGGCCACATAGCCCGAAGCATAGGGTTCGGTGTAGAGTTCCACACGATTTGTGCCGGTTTTCACTGCAGCTTCCGCCACTTTGGGGTCAGCATCGATGAAGATGCTCGTGCGTATGCCGCATTCGCGGAATCGGGCTATCACGTCGGTCAAGAAGGATTCGTGCCGAGCCACGTCCCAGCCATGATTGGAAGTCAACTGTTCGGGACTGTCGGGGACCAACGTCACCTGTGCCGGACGCACGTCGCAAACGAGGTTGCAGAAGTCTTCGGAGGGATATCCTTCAATGTTAAACTCTGTATGAATCGTACGGCTCAGGTCGTACACGTCAGTGTGTCGGATATGGCGCTCATCGGGTCGCGGATGGACCGTAATCCCCTCTGCGCCAAACCGTTCACAGTCCAACGCTACATTCAACACATTCGGGTTGTCACCTCCACGAGCATTGCGCAAGGTGGCTATCTTATTGATGTTTACACTTAACTTTGTCATGTCATGCCGTTTGTTTTACGGTGAATCTGCGTAAATTTGCCCGTGCAACGACTAACTCACGCCAATCAAGCACGCGGCTTCTTACACAAGTGCCAATATGCAACGTTCCTTGCGGAACCTTGGTGTTTTTTACTTTTTTCGCATGCAAAAATACAACATTCCCCGTTGGCGAAATATTTATATAAGTTAAACAAGACGACCTCCCTCGCTATTTTCACATAGATTTACCCTTGCCCGCTTTCCGCCAAGCATGAAGAGGACGTAAATCTGCCCCATTTGCTCTCATGAACTACAAAGAACTGCATATAGCTCTCTTCGGCAACATCTACCAGACGAAGAAAAACCAATACGTTGCACGCATATTGGAAAAACTGGATGCGCTCGGAGTGAACATCAGCATAGAAGAAAAGTTTGCCGAATTTATCAGCAAAGAACTCCTGCTCGACGTAAGCCATTGCCGCCGCTTCAACCGCACGGAACCCTGCACAGCCGACTATGCCATCTCCATCGGCGGCGACGGCACGTTTCTCGGCACATCGGCCATCATAGGCGACGCCCGCATCCCCATTCTCGGCATCAACACGGGGCGGCTCGGATTTTTGGCCGACGTTTCTCCCGAAAACATCGACAGCGCCCTTGAAGCCCTGTGCCGCGGACAGTTTGTCACTGAAGAGCGAAAGGCGCTGACCGTGGAAACACTCGGCGAACCCTACCGATCCTGCCCGTTCGCGCTCAACGAAGTGGCCGTTCTCAAACACGACAATTCGTCGCTCATAGAAGTGGCCACCTACATCAACGGACAGTTCCTTACCACGTTCCTTGCCGACGGACTGATTGTGTGCACCCCCACAGGTTCGACCGGCTATTCGCTAAGCGTAGGCGGCCCCATCCTTGTTCCGCAAAGCGGCACATTCTGCCTGTCGCCCGTAGCCCCGCACAGCCTTTCGGTCCGTCCCGTAGTGGTACGCGACGACGTGGTCATCGAACTGTACATCCGCAGCAGGAGTCACAACTTCCTTTTAGCCCTGGACGGACGCAGCGAAAGTCTGCCCGAAGACACGAAAATCACCATCAGACGGGCGCCGCACACCATCCACGTTGTGAAAATAGAGCACAAAGACTTCTTCGAAACGCTCCGCGACAAACTCATGTGGGGTGCAGACAAGAGAGAATAAGTTTGTCCAGAGACAAAAAACACACTCCCCCACTCCACCAAAACCCTACAGCCACTTGACACGCCCCATCCCCGTCATAACGAAATACCTTCTCCGACTCCTCAAGGGAAACCGCACGCAAACGATACTCAACACGTTGGCGGGCGTAGCCCTCGTGTTGCTTGACCTTGCCTTTGTGGCCGCCACGAAAGTGGTTATAGACGTAGCCACCCATCACGACAATTCTTTCAGTCTGACCGAAGGTTTCTGCATGATGGGCGGCATCATGCTGCTGCGCATTGCGCTCACCCTCGCACTGCGGTGGATTAGGGCCATTCTTGGCGTAAAGGCACGCAACGCCATGCAGCGCCGCATCTTCAAGCGGTTGCTCAACGCCGATTGGGAGAGCCTTCGTGCCTACCACACGGGAAACCTTACAAACCGCATGGAAACCGACGTGGCCGACGTGGTGGGTTTTGTCACGGAAGACATCCCCTCGCTCGTCACCACCTTGGTACAGTTCATCGGTGCTTTTCTATTCCTTTTCTATATGGACTCCACGTTGGCCTGCGTGGTGGTGCTCGTCGTACCCTTCTTTCTTTTGGCCAGCAAACTCTACATGCGAAAAATGCGCACGCTCACCCACGACATTCGCGAGGACGAAAGCCGCATTCAGTCCACCATACAGGAGACGCTTCTCCATGCCATGGTGGTAAAAACGCTTATGCGCACCGCCCACTTCGCCCAACGCCTTCACACGCAGCAGGAAACGCTGCACCGCCGGGTGGTTCACCGCACGCGATACTCTACCATTTCGCTTGGCATCACAAACTTTGGATTCGGTCTGGGATTTCTCATCACTTTCATTTGGGGAGCTACAAGTCTGGAGCGAGGCGCCATCACCTATGGAGCCATGCTGGCATTCATCCAACTTGTGGGACAAATACAAGCCCCCGTGCGCACACTGGCGCGATTCGTCCCCGTGTTTATCAAAGCTTTTACCGCCACAGAACGTCTGATGGAACTCGATGCCATACCCCAAGAAAACACAAGTGAAGAAAGCGTACCCGAAGGCCCTTTGGGCATTCGTTTCGAGCACGTCAATTTTGCCTACCCCAATGGCAAGCGTGAAATTCTCCACGACTTTTCCTTCCATTTTCCCGCTGGAAAGACGACAGCCATCGTAGGCGAAACGGGCGCAGGAAAGACCACACTCATCAAACTCACCTTCGCTCTAATACACCCGCAGAAGGGCTGCATCAAACTTACCGCCTCGCAGTCCGACCATACTATTACCCCATCGCTACGCAAGCATTTCAGTTATGTTCCGCAAGGCAACACGCTCTTTTCGGGCACCATACGCTCCAATCTGATGCTTGGAAATCCCGATGCCACCGACAGCGAAATGCTTGAAGCACTCGCCATAGCAGAAGCTTCGTTTGTTGCAGATAACCCCAACGGCCTTGACACCCTTTGCGGCGAAGCCGGCGACGGCCTTTCCGAAGGGCAGGCACAAAGAATAGCCATAGCCCGTGCATTGCTCTCGCAAGGACGCATCATGGTTTTTGACGAAGCCACTTCTGCCCTCGACAGCGAAACCGAAAAGCGCGTGCTTTCCAACATTTCCCAGGCCTACCCTACCCGAACGCTCATCTTCATCACACACCGCGACGAAGTGCTCAAGCATGCCGATTACACCTTGCACATCAAGCGAAACATGGAGTGACGTTTATGGGGACAGCCCCTCCGAGATTGTCAGAACGAGCAAAATGCCATAAGCCAAGCCACCTTTTTTACCCAAGAGAAACAGGAGTCATTGTCCTTTTATTCATTTGCACATAAAACCAAGTCGCTTTTTCGCTCAAGCGAGCTCGGGAGAGCTTGCCTCCATAGAGGGAACACGCCTGCACTTTTACACCATGCCTTGCATTTTTTACACCGTGCTTTGGAATTAAAATTCCATGCCTTGGAATTTTGATTCCATGCCTTGGAATTCATTCTTGCTGCATGCCCCTGCATTTCACACGTCATTCCCTTTCCATAAACGCTCCATCCACGAAAAGCAGCGAGCTCAAGATTCCAAATACGAAGTTGTTAAGTTTTCGTTAAGATTTCAAAGACCGCTCTTGCCTGACCAAACTTTTTCCCTATCTTTGCCCGCAGAAATTAAACCACATTAAATCAACATACACTCACTTATTACACAAATTAACAGATAATCAAAAGAGACAAAGCCTAAAAACAATTAACGCAAAGAAATGCAATGGCCGAAGCACTACGCCCTTGGGAGCCAACGATTCGTTTGCGGAAGATGCAGTGTCTATTGTTCAACTCTCAATCCATTTAAAACATGAAACGTCTTAAACCAATTAAGGTCAAAAGCATGAATTCGCTTTCACGCGAAGAAATGGCCCTTGTTACAGGCGGTGTCGATGACAGATTCTACACTTCGTGTACAGTGCAGAATAAAGGTGAGAAATGTATCTATGAAGGACAAAATGGTGTTTGTGACTACACAGAGACCAGAGACTCTTCAGGTAAAGTTTTGTACTACGACACCTTCTGCAAGATTTAATAATGCAAGTTTTGGATTTGGGCTTCTGCATTGAAAATAGAGCGAACATCTGGCTGTAGGCCAGAATCCCGTTCAAAACCACGTTTAAGTCTAAATTCGAAAGTTGAGTCAGCTATTTTTTTTAGCCCCACATTCCCAACAAGCACCCAATACACCATGAAGCGCCTTGTTACATTACTATTCGCGTGTCTTTCATTTGCCTATGCATTCTCCCAGCAAATGATAATAGGCTCTGTGCGCGATGCCTTTCTAAAGACCCCCCTTATCCATGCAAGAGTGACACTATTGACCACGGACAGCGTCGTGGTACAGGATTCTATAAAAATAAGACTCAACAAAAACGCAGGGCGCTGGGGCTCTTCCGACTTCACCATTCTGCTCCCCAAGAAAACACAGACATACCTTATACGTGCCTCGCTTGAAGGATATGAAGACGATTGGCAAACGCTCTCTGTTAAAGCGGAGATTGAAGACCCGTGGGGACTTGACAATCCACTTGAGTTGAAGCGTATCAGAGAGAAAACAATCGGCGAAGCCGTAGTGACGGCAACAAAACTCAAAATGTTTTACAAGGGTGACACACTGGTGTACGACGCAACAGCCTTCAAAATGCCGGAAGGCTCAATGCTTGACGACTTGATACGGCTTATGCCCGGCGTGACGATGAACGACGACGGAGAAATATTCGTCAACGGACGGAAGGTGGACGAGATGTTGTTAGGTTCACGTTCTTTCTTGGGCGGGAACAGCAAAGTTCTGCTTGAAAATCTCCCGTACTATACCGTGAAGAACCTGAAAGTTTACGAAATGGAAACAGACCGCAGTCGTGCGACCGGCCATGAAATCGAAGCGAAGAAATATGTCATGGACGTAAACCTGAAGGACGAATACCGCAACGGCCATATCGGCAACGTGGAAGCCGCGGGCGGCACCCACGACCGTTGGTTGGGACGAATGTTTCTGCTCGGCTATACCGACAAACTCAGGTTCACGCTCATGGCCAACGCCAACAACGTAAACGAAAAACGACACATCGGAGAATCAAACAGCTGGACGCCCGAGAAGATGCCGCGTTCGTTGCTTACCACAAAAAGCGTGGTCGGCGAGGTGGACTATCAGTCAAAAGACGGCAATGTGAAAGAGAACTTCATGGTTGATTTCCTTTCGTCCAAGGACTATGCAGAAACTTCGCAGCGCAAGGAGCTTTTCGTTGACGGACTCGCCCCTTACTCTACATACAAAGCAACCAACACGTCACACTCCAACAGAATTTTGGCAAAAAACAAATTCGAACTGAAAGTGCCCGACAAGGTCTATACGGATATGAGCGTTGAAGTGGAATACAACAAATATAAGGGAAACACCGAATCGATTGCCGAGGACTACCTCGACAGCATCAACACGCGCCTTCGTAGCACCAACTATAACGACGGCCATTCATTTCGCATAAATCTGGGCGGATTCGTTTCACCTCGAGCAGACAACTTTTTCAGGCCATTGGCACTTTTCTATTCCTTCAATCACAGCACGAACAAGAACGGAACCGCCCGCGGCTTCATTACGGAACAGTTCAGCAATCCGTCAACCGCTTCACAGTTCAACACGAACGATTTCTTCAACAGAAAGACGCTTGGCAACATCCATCTTCTTTATTACCGTGATTTAGGAAAGAGTCTGAGCCTTGACATTCAGGACCGCAACGAATATTCACGCACTTACGAGCGCGACAACCTCTACCACCCCGACACACTATATCTACCCTCACAACTAGACGCCGCATTGGCCATTGCAGACCAAGGAAATTCCTACAGAAGCGACTACAGGGTATACAGCAATGCGCCCTCCTTAAAACTCAAATGGCGCAAAGAGATTCCGGGACAATACCAAAGCCTTGAATACGTGTCATGGACCTTCCACGTACCAACCATTGTCCTTGCTGAGCGCCTGACATACACCCGCAACAACACTACGCAGAACAAGAAACGCACCAGTTTCGAGTTCATGCCATCGTTCAGTTTCGAAATTCACCCCACGAAAAAGAGAGGCGAGAAGTTGGAATTCAAGTTGGGGTATGAGCAAGACATGCCTTCCATCTTTGACTTGCTTGACTTCAAAGACGATGCCACGCCGCAAATCGTAAAACTCGGCAATCCAAATCTCAAAGGTCTTTCGGCCTATTCTGCCAACATCAGTTTTACTGACTGGGAAAGCAGACACAAAGGACAGCAGTACCACTTGAGCGGGCAGTACCGCTACTTCCGTCGTCAAGTGGCACAGTCGGTAGTGTTCAATCCCGAAAATTCGCAATACATCTATCAGCCCCAGAATGTAAGTGGAGCTTACGAAGCAAAAGCGGAATTCGGATTCACCCGCTTTATCGACAAGAAGCAGCGTTGGTCGTGGCAAACGACGTCCAACGCTGCCTACAACCATGCCGTTGACCATGTACGGCTTGCGGGAATGACCGAAAGCACGCCCAATGCAGTCAACACCACATCGCTGCACGAAGGACTTTGGCTGCAATATCAGTACAAGAGTTTTTCGGCAAGAGCAACCGGCGATTTCCGTTGGCGGCATTCAGAAAGCAAAATGTCAGACTTTACAACGATAAATGCCATTGACTATCAGTATGGTGCACTGCTGCGTTACACAGTTGCCGCCACGAAGACCACGTTCGTGGTTGACGGAAACGTCTATTGCCGCCGTGGTTACGGAAACGACGCATTCAACACCAACGACTTCGTACTCAATGCATCTATTAGCCAGCCGTTTCTCAAGGGCAAACTTATCGTAAACGTAGAAACGTTTGATTTGCTGCACCAACTGTCGTCCACACAATACGACATCAACGCACAAGGCCGCACCGTCACTTGGAACCGCTCGTTGCCCAACTACATCATGCTCCATGTAGTATACCACTTCGGCAAGAATCCAAAGAAGGCATAGCTGGGGATTCAGGCAGTCCTCTTTTGAAAGGCGAAGCCGCAAATGTTACATTTTCGTTACATTTTGCCATTTGCCTTTTGCTGTTTGGATATTATACATATCTTTGTTGCGGTAATTTAACGGCTAATTTATAGAATCGCCTTCGATAGAACCCTCCTTAACAAACAACAGAATTCGACATACGTCAATCCTAAATTTCCAACCCTCAAATACTGCATGACTATGGAGCTTCCTGACCGCATCAAGAACCACCTCATGCTGAAATGCCTAACCATTCAGGACATCAGCCTTTACCATGGGAAAACAGGTATTGCCCTGACCTTATATCTTTATGCCCAAAAACATCAAGATGAGACCCTTGAAGAATATGCATGGGACCTGTTGCAAGCCGTACAAGAAGGTGTGAACGAATGCATGCCGTACGGGATGGAATGGGGATTGGCCGGCATAGGCACGGGAATCACGTTGCTTAAAAAGAACAAGGCGCTGGACTGCGACCTTAACTGCGTTTTGGCCGACATTGACACCAAAATCATGGAGCACGATCCCAGAAGAATAGACGACTTCTCGTTCCGCAATGGGGCGTTAGGCCTATACAGCTACATCAGCCTGCGTATTTCCACGGAAGGAAATATAAGTTCCATCGACGCCTCTTATCTGGTCGAACTTCAAAATCTGCTGCAGAAGCACGCTTCACAGCAAACAACAGGACCTACGGATTTCAGCAAAGACCTGCAAGTTCCTCCTTGGGAAATATCCGATTTTATCGACAAACCCTTGGGACTTGACGGAGGCGCAGCCTATTTCCTTTATTCACTCACCGCTCAAAGTCCCGACGTATGAACTACTACATCGTAAACAATGCAAGCCGGGCTGCCACTTACGGCATAGGCACTTACGTCAAACAATTGACGGAAATACTCGCGCATTTGCCGGACGTCAAGGTATACCACATCGACCTCTATGCCGATAAAGAAGAGTTCACCGTTGAGCTGGACGACACGGGGGTAACACATTATGCTGTTCCCGCCATCAAATCCCACATCGAAACGGAAGCTTACTGCAGAACAGTCTTTTACCTTCTGTCACCCTACGTGCCGAAAAACGGCAATTCCATTTTTCACTTCAACTACTTCCAACACTACTCCCTGGCTTTGGCACTTAAAGCGCAAAACATACAAAGCCGCATATTCCTCACCGTTCATTACTTCAATTGGTGTTTCGAACTAAAAGGAAACACCACACAGTTCCGACAAGCCATCCATAGCGAAGAGCCCGATGAAATGCAAATGCGGATAAGGAAAGACTTTGCTGAAAGCCGAACCTTTCTGCGTTTGGCCGACAGCGTGATTGCCCTTTCCAAATTCTGCCAAGGCCTGCTCGTTGACGACTATGGAATCGGCCCGGAGAAAGTACGCCTTGTATACAACGGTTTAGGAACTGCCCTCTCACACGCAGAGAGCCGTCAAGAAGCAAATGCACATGTCATTCTCTACGTTGGAAGACTGGACGAGATAAAAGGAGTGAAATATCTCATTGAAGCCTTCCGAAAAGTTGTTGCCCTTCATCCGGAGGCAAGACTCGTCATGGTGGGCGACGGCGACTACAACGAATGTCTCAAAAAAGCCAAGGACATTTGGTACAACGTCACTTTTACGGGAAGAATAAGCAAAGAAAATTTGTGCGCCCTGTATGAGCGTACCACCTTTGGTGTATTGCCGTCGTTTCACGAACAATGCAGCTATGCAGCCATAGAATTCATGCAACAAGGCATTCCCTTCATCGGAACCGACTCTACGGGATTAGGGGAAATGCTCAATACCGTCCCCGAACTAAGAGCGCACATCGAAGAAGAGCAGTTCTCGGAAGAACAATTTGTGGACGAACTGGCCAAACGCATGAACCTTTTGCTTTGCGACGAGAAACTGCGCGAGCGTGCCGGTTGTGCCATGAGCAATCAATACGAACGTCTTTTTACGAAAGAAGCAATGGCCCGCAATATGTGCAAGACCATTGAAGAGGACACGCAACGTTCCACATCCCTTTCCAAAGATTTCCTCTACGTATTGGACGACTACATGATTTCGCTCATCCACAACCAGCCCGACATCGATACCGAATACTACGGAGCAACGGGAATAGGCGTCTATCTCTGGTGGCGCATAGCGCAACTTGACGAAAGCGAAGCAGAGGAAGCCCGCTGTTTCAAGATAAAGGAATATCTCATCTACTATCTTGACTGGATGTACCAACTCCTTATGGAAGAAGGAGCGCCACAGTGCTGCATAGAATTGGCCTTCTTGCTACGGAGGATGGAACGAGACCGCTTCTACTCCACTCGCATCTCTACCTTGACAAGAATGCTGCAATGTCCGCCCATTGAAACAACGGACAGCAATGAGCCACAAGACGAAGACATCCTTGCGAATGCCGTCAGAATGATAAATACAAAAATCTGAGCGCCATGGAAACTTCTTTCACCGTTGTCATGCCCGTCAGAATAGACTCTGAGGACAGGCAGGAAAACTTGAAGGCCGTGCTGGAATGGATTCAGCGCATGGAATGCCACGTCGTTGTGCTCGAAGCCGACAAAACGCCCCGTCTAAAATCGGTTGTATCTGCTTTTCCGAACGCAGAATATCTGTTCGTAGAGGACAACGACATCACATTCCATCGCACCAAGTACATCAACGAACTCCTGCGTCAAGCCACAAGCCGCTTCGTTGCCGTGTGGGACGCGGATGTGATTGTACGTCCCGGTCAAATTGCCGAAACATTAGAGAGAATGACCAAAGAGAACATCACCTTGGCCTATCCCTATTCCGGAAAGTTCTATTTGCTGAGCGAAAGTCAATCCTCAAGATTCCGCAAAGATTTCGACTTGTCCGGCCTCAGCGAGAAGAGTCTTACATCACTTATGGGAAGACGTGCTTGCGGCGGCCTATACATTGTGGACCGTAAAGTATATCTCTCCATAGGTGGAGAAAACGAAAGATACAAAGGATGGGGGCCGGAAGATGCCGAACGCTTGCGACGCACCCTTATCATGGGGCTAAAAGCGGAGTGGACTTCCCGTCTACCACTCTTCCACTTGCACCACAAACGTAACCCGCAAGACCTCTCCGACACCAATCCGAATCTGCTTGAAATGCGAAAGGAATTTGTCAAAGAATGCAGCATGAACCGCACAGAAATGGCAGAGTACATTAAGCAAATCAAGGCTTGTACCATCTAATTCAGTTCTCCAATGAAGAACATTTTCGAACAACTTCTACACGCACTCCAAGTGCCGTACACAAAGCGTTTCGTAAAAGAACTTTACGAAACGCACCCTCATCGTGACAATTTGCTTGGATTGTGGCAGATGTGCAAAGCCTTTGGCATAAAGGCGCATGCCGTAGAAATGGAAAGAAAGGTTCTTGACGACTTGTCTGTGCCATGCATACTCCACGTCTCAGGCCGTTTCGTGGTTGTGGACTGCATAGAAAACGGACGCGTAGATTTCTATTGGGACGGCAAACGCACGTCATTGCCCTATGAACAACTTGAGCAGATATGGGACGGTATCGCCCTCATCGTAGAATCGGACGACAACGCCGCCGAACCGGATTTCAAAACACACAAGAAAGCGGAGGTCATAGACAGCGTGCTATGGACGGTCCTCCTTATCCTCGCAGTCTGCGGATGCATAGCTCTCCCCCTGCGGTTTTCACATTCGCTCGTAGCATTAAACTGGATTTTTTCTGCCGTTGACGCCATCGGCATTGCAGTGTGCGGCTTGCTTTTGCAGAAACAAGTGTCCGCACACAGCACCATTGGCGACAAAATCTGCTCTCTGTTCCATCAAAAGGACTGCAACAAGATTCTTGAATCGCGCCAGGCTAAAATAGGGAACTATTCTTGGAGCGAACTCGGCATGGGATATTTCCTTATGCATTTCATTTGTTCTTCAACAGGGTTCGTTACGCCCACACTTGTGGCCTTGACAAGCCTTTGCGCTTTGCCCTACTGTTTTTGGAGCATCTACTATCAAGCCCGTATTGCCAAACAATGGTGTGTGCTGTGCGTCATTGTCCAAGTTCTTTTGTGCTTAAATGCTCTCGCCACTATGGTTTGGCTCCCCAATCCCATACCTACGTCCTTCACTCTTCTCGTTGAAGGCCTGGCTATAATAAGTTCTCTTTCGCTCATGCTCTCGTTTGCTACGCATTATGCGGTTCAAGCCATCACCGTCAAACAGGAGTTGCAAAGCACCATACGCAGCTACCGTTCTTTGAAGGCGAACCCTGAGGTCTTCAACTGCTTGCTGCACCAAAAGCGCCACGTGGACGTATCGCAATCTAATTCCGCCATCGTCTTTGGAAATCCCGAAGCAGAATACAAGGTAACAATATTGAGCAACCCTCATTGTAATCCTTGCGCAAAATTGCATCAAACTGTAGAAGACCTATTGCATGCTTACGAAAAGGACATTTGTGTACAATACATCTTTTGCTCGTTCAACGAAAGTCTCAAAGAGAGCGCCCGTTTCCTCGTTGCTGTATATCAACAGAAAGGGAAATCGGCGGCACAAGATATCTATACCCAGTGGTTCGAACACGGAAAGTTTAAAGCAGAAGACTTTTTTGCGGCTTTTCCTGAAGTAGACACCACGACACCAGATGTCACCGCAGAAATGGAGCGACACGACGAATGGACTAAGCGTAACGGCTATGCGTCCACACCTACAATCTTGGTCAATGGATATGAAATGCCATCTGACTATAAACTTGGCGACTTACGCTATTTTATGTGACCCTCATATTTCTATTAAAACGAGTATTTCAAATATTCATAAGAAATGCAATAGCCGAAGCACTACGCTATTGGGAGCGGATAGGAAGAACCGCAGAAGAAGCAGTGTGTTGTTTCACAGTAACACATATTCATCAATGAAGAAGTTAAAACCTTTTTCTGTAAAGAATATGACTACTCTCTCGCGCGAAGCTATGGCAAAAGTGCATGGCGGAGATTTTACCGTTTACGACTGCAAAGCAGGCAATGCCGGTAAGTATTGTGCTATATCAATTCAGGATTGGATAGTACACTTGGGAGTATGTACATATTCCAGCACGACAACAGTTACAGGCTTTGTTAATACCTACTATTGTGCTCCTATTTCCAATTAGGGACTCAGAGTAAACACTAAGCCTGAAATTGTGGCGTATACCACAAGCGTCACAAAGTGTGGTGTATTTGCATTTCAAGTTCTGTATACTTCAATGTATATAGCGACTTGCGTTTTCTACTCTCATTTTCAGAAAGTTTCGTTTGTTTAGCAATAAGCCAAACATTCAAATTTTCTGGAAATGAGGTAATTCATCCACCTCAACCTTCAAAAGAAAATTTTATGAAATCCTATACTGTTTTGCCTTTTATCATTTTGCTGTTTCTATATGCTCCTGCAAAAACCTTTGGACAAGAAGAGAATGACTCTGTTGAAAAAAAAATTATGCTCATGGGTAGTGTAAGGAATAAATTTACAGGATATGGACTTGGAAACGCAAGTGTCACAGTATACAAAGAAGACGGAACCCTCTATACCCGATGTTTGGTGGTTACTTACGGAGGCCGTGCAAGGAACGGCAATGAAATCCGTACGGTCTTACCCATTGGCAAATACCGTTTCCATGTAGAGTGCGAAGGATACAAGACAGAAGACTTTTGGTACGAAATAAAGAAAATCGGAAGGAAACAACTCATTACGCTTCCTGATTTCATGCTGCAAAAAGATTTCACCTTCGACAAAGACAACCAACTGAACGAGGCTGTCGTGAGCGCCACAAAGGTAAAATTCTATTATAAAGGCGACACGCTCATCTACAATGCCGATGCATTCAAGTTGCCAGACGGATCCATGTTGGACGAACTTATCAAGCAACTTCCCGGTGCCGATATGAAAGACAACGGAGAAATCTACATCAACGGACGCAAGCTGGACATGCTGTTGCTTAACGGCAAGGAATTCTTCGGACGAAACAACAAAATCATGTTGGAGAACCTTCCCTATTATATTGTAGACAAACTGAAGGTTTACGAAGAAAGCACCACGCGCTCACAAGCATTGGGCCATGACGTAGACAACAAGCTCTATGTGATGGACGTGCGTGTGAAGAAAGAATATGCTACGGGCTACATGGGCAATGCCGAACTGGCAGGAGGCACACACGACCGTTACCTTGCACGCCTTTTTGCACTTCGCTTTACAGACTATTCACGATTGGCTTTCTTCGGAGGAAGCAACAACATCAACGAAAGCAGGAAGCCTGGAATGGACACCGAATGGACTCCTTCTGACAACACTTCGGGCACCGAACAACGCCACAATGCCGGGCTTGACCTCTTGATTGAGAACAAAGACCAAAGTTGGCAAGAAACGGGAAATGCTGTCGTCACTTGGCAAAAGAACAAAAACGAAGAACGCAGTGCTTCAGAATATTTTCTTTCCAGCGGAAACACATTCGGCAGAGGACTCAACCGCAGCCGAACAAACAACTTTGACATCGCTGTCGGCAACGACTTTACATGGAAGAAGCCCCTCTATCTCAATTTCAAGACAAACTTGGCTTATTCCAAGTTCGACCGCACAGGAAACAGTTCACTCTCGGCTTTCAATGCCCATCCCGACAGTATCGGCACCGACACGTTAAACATAAACACCGATGCATGGATGGCAAACGGCCACAAACTGGAAGCAAAGCAGGCTGCACAATACCTTCGCAGTCTGCCTAACGGTGATGACCTTGAAATCGATGCCGACGTCAACTACAAGCGTTCAAGCGGTGAAGACTTTTCACAATACAAGTTGCGCTACATGCTCAACCAAGGAGCCAACGACTACCGCCATCGCTACAACGACGACGGATCACGGGCATACAGCTACTTGACGAAAGCTCTCTATCGTATCAATTTCAGCAAACGCACAAGTTGGGAAATATCTTACAAGTACCAGCAGGCCAACACCTCTGTAGAAAGTTCTAAATACAGATTGGAGCAAATCCCTGGATGGACGGAAAGCAACCCACAACTTGACGTTCTTCCCTCCAATCTCGAAATGCTTCGGCAGGCTCAAGACAACGACAACAGCAGAAGCACCAACGAAATGGACAGGACCCACACGCTCTACACAAAACTGTCGTGTTGGGTTGGCAAAGACGGCAGCGGCAGACAATTGAACGTTAGTTACTACACCGATATTCAGCAGCAGCGTTTACATTATGCCTCATCGCGACTTGACACTTTGATGAAACGCTCCACAGTGTTGCATAACCTCATTGCTTCATTCCAATTTACGCACGGCAATCAGATTTACTATCACATCACGCAATACGCACCTTCCATCATGCAAATGGTGCCTGCAACCAATTCCTACAATCCCTTGGCTACAAGCACGGGAAATCCCGACTTGAAGAATCTGACCTTCCAGGGATTTTACTGCGACATATCCAAAACCTTTGGTAGAAAGAAGAAAGTAAGGACAGACTTTTCCAATCACGCTGGAATACGTCTCTATCAGAATCAAGTAGCCACGTCCGTAAGTTACAATCGCCAAACCGGCGTATACTCCTACCGACCGGAATGCGTGAACGGCACCTACAAGATATTTTTTATAAACGACATCGGAC
The DNA here is from genome assembly GCA_963600165.1 of Christensenella sp. UBA1685. Taxonomy (GTDB): domain Bacteria; phylum Bacteroidota; class Bacteroidia; order Bacteroidales; family Bacteroidaceae; genus Alloprevotella. The sequence goes on from CAVCAV010000040.1 coordinate 16,709, forward strand.
TGCGCTTCGAGAATGTCAAGCAACTAAGTTTGAGCAATGCTTTGCGCTACGACTATTCCCACAACGTTGACCTCTACTTACCCGAGGACGAGACTGCGAGCATACGTTCTACGGTAGGCACGCACATCCTCTCGGAAGCACTGAAGGCGTCTTACGATTTCGGACAAATCCAATTGGGAGCAAGTGCCAAAGGCGAATGGCGCTATGCCACTTCCAATCGCAGCAATTTCCACGACATCCATGCTGCCGACTATGTTTACGGAATCAATCTGCGATGGCAAATGCCTTGGAAACTTCACCTTTCTACCGACTTCAAAATCTACTCCCGAAGAGGGTACGACGAGAAACAGATGAACACAGACGATTTCGTTTGGAACATTTCCCTTTCACGCTCCGTACTGAAAGGAAAGCTCAACTTTAAAGTCCAGGGATTCGACATCCTCCACAATTTGAGCAACGTAACTTACACGCTCAACGGTCAGGGACGTACCGAGGTTTGGCATCGCACAATCCCGAATTACTGGATGCTTCATGTGCAGTGGAAATTCAACAAGAACCCCAAGCGCAAACTATAACAAGCAGTGTGTTGTTTAACCCCAAAAAACAATGCGATTATGAAAAAGCTCAAGCCTTTCTCAGTAGCACGTATGGCCGAATTGTCAAGAGAACAAATGGCTCTTGTTCAAGGAGGTGCCAACGAGTTCCTTACGGGACAATGCACGACTTTGACTGAAGGAGCAAAATGCTATATCAGCGTTTCTGGTGGTGTACAAACAGGAAAATGCGGATTCTACTACGTAACCTATACGACACCTGAAGTTTCGGTACAGTACGCATATCCCACTTGTATAAAGGACTAACTTAATTAGGGGCAAAAGAGTTTTTTGCCTCCTTTTGCCCCTTTTTACTTGCTCTTTATCCAAACTCTCTTTAATACGACATTTGTATGGACAGATTTTTCATAAGACTGATATATATATTGTTAGCATTGTTTCCCGTGCAAATGCTGGCCCAACAGCCACAGCAAACTATTTACGGTTCTGTAACAGACGGTTATGCGAACACGCCCTTGCCCGAAGCCAAACTTTCGTTGTTAGCAGCAGAC
>CAVCAV010000041.1:0-17394 GCA_963600165.1 Christensenella sp. UBA1685
TAGAGCGCATGATTCATAATCATGAGGTCGACAGTTCAATCCTGTCTCGCGCTACTTTCATTCTTTTGTCTTTCTGCACGTTTTTTGTTGGCGCGATAGCTCAGATGGTTAGAGCGCATGATTCATAATCATGAGGTCGACAGTTCAATCCTGTCTCGCGCTACTTTCATTCTTTTGTCTTTCTGCACGTTTTTTGTTGGCGCGATAGCTCAGATGGTTAGAGCGCATGATTCATAATCATGAGGTCGACAGTTCAATCCTGTCTCGCGCTACATTTCCACGAGGATTGCAACCATTTGGCTGCAATCCTCTTTTTTCGTTTGCACCATTTCATACACGCTTCGCCCGTTAGGCACAAAAGTTGCAAAGCGAAACGGCATAAACAAACAACATCATTTTCTCAAAGATATGTCACAAGTAGAAACTCCCGTGCTTCTGCTCACGGGTTATCTGGGCAGCGGAAAGACCACCCTGCTCAACCGTATACTCACCAACAAGAAAGGCATCAAATTCGCTGTGATTGTCAACGACATCGGCGAAGTGAACATCGACGCCAGCCTCATCCAAAAAGGAGGTGTGGTAGACCAAAAGGACGACAGCCTCGTTCCGCTGCAGAACGGCTGCATCTGCTGCACACTGAAAATGGACCTCGTGCAGCAGTTGAGCGACATCGTTGCACAGCACCGTTTCGACTACATCGTCATAGAAGCCAGCGGCATCTGCGAACCCGCCCCCATAGCACAGACCATCAGCGCCTATCCGCAGGTTTACCCCAACCTTGCAGAACAGGGCATTGCCAAACTCGACACCATCGTCACCGTTGTGGACGCACTCCGCCTTCGCGACGAGTTTTCTTTGGGCAACGACCTCAAGAAGAAGGACCTTGGCGAAGACGACCTTGCCAACCTCGTCATTCAGCAAGTGGAGTTCTGCAACATGGTGCTCCTCAACAAGGCTTCGGAAGTGACGCCCGAAGAACTGGAGCGCATCAAGCGCATCATCCGCGAACTGCAGCCGAAGGCCGAAATCATCACGTGCGACTACTGCGACGTTGACCTCGACAAACTCGTCAACACCCACCTCTTCGACTTCCAGAAAGTGGCCACTTCCGCCCGCTGGATAGAAGCCATCGAAGGCGACGAGGAAAACTACGAGCACCACGACTCCGACGACGAGCATGAGCACCACCATCACCATCATCACGACGACGATGACGATGAAGAACACGAACACCACTGCCACCATCACCACGACGACGACGACGATGACGACGAGCACGAGCACCACCATCACGACGGACACTGCCACTGCCATTGCCACCACCATCACGGCCTCGAGAACGAAGAAGAAGGCGAAGCGCTGGAGTACGGCATCGGCACGTTTGTCTACAAGCGCCGCCAGCCGTTCAACCTCACCGAGTTCGACCAGCTCGTGGCACGCCTGTGGCCGAAGAGCGTGATCCGCTGCAAAGGCATCTGCTACTTCAGCAACGAGCAGAACATGTGCTACGTCTTCGAGCAGGCCGGCAAGCAAGTGTCGCTCAGCCAAGCCGGCCAGTGGTACGCCACCATGCCGAAGGACGAATTCGAGACGTTCAAGCAAGAGAATCCCGACGTGATGAAAGAATGGGACGAGACCTACGGCGACCGCATGCAGAAACTCGTGTTCATCGGTCAAGGCATGGACCGCGAAGCCATCGAAACGCTGCTCGACGCTTGTCTTGAAAAGTAAGCGCAGCATTCCCATAAACACACAAATCCCCGCAAACGTCCGATTGGCGTTTGCGGGGATTTGTGTATTTGCGGAGAAGGGATGTCTACTTGATGTTCGTGCGTATTTTCTTCAAATAAGCGTTGAGGGCGTCTTCGTTCTTTTCGTCAATGATGGCAAGGAGTTCCTTGAGCTCTTCGCGTATTTTGGACACCTGGCCGCCTGTGCGCGGATTGAAAAGTATTTCGCGCAGGAGCGTATCGTCCTCGCCCAGCACGCCACGGGCTATCTGCATATGGCGCTTGAAGGTGGTGCCGGGAGCGTCCTGGTGCTTCATCACGGCGGCAAATACGAACGTGCTGACAAAAGGTATGCTCAACGAGTAAGCCACCGTTTCGTCGTGCTCGTCGAAAGTGTATTCGCAGATGTGCAGGCCGAGACGTGAGTAGAGGTCGCGGAAGAAGATGCGGCCCATGTAGTCGCCCTCGCTGATAATGATGGCGTTCTCGTTGCTCAACGCACCGAGGTTGGCAAACGTGGGACCGAACATGGGGTGCGTGCTGACGAAGCGTCTGCCACACTGGGCGTAAAACTCGCGCAGACCGGTTTTCACGGAAGCGATGTCGCTGATGATGCAGTCGGCGGGGATGTGGGGCAGCACTTCATTGAACACGTCGAGCGTGTATTTGAGCGTGACGGCATTGATGACGAGTTCGGGACGGAACGCGTCAATCTCGTCCATCGACGTGAATCGCTGCGTGTTGTACATGAAGCGGAGGCGTTTGGGGTCGACGTCGTAGACCGCCGTTTCGTGGTCGAAACTGAGAAGGTCAACGAAGAACGAACCCATCTTGCCCGCTCCGAGAATAAGTATTCGCATGGTGGATGGACGCTGGTCAGTTTTTGTTCATCACTTCAATCTGCTGGCGAACGCTCTCCTCGTGGATGTTTTCGAAGACAGCCTTCACGAAGTCGGACGACATGCCGCAAAGCACGCCCTGTGCACCGCGCTTGTAGAGAATCTCCGTGTAGCGTCCGTTCTGTACCACTGTCATGTCGTGCTCGCGCTTGTACTGGCCGATTTCGCGGCTTACGCGCATACGCTTCGTGAGGAGTTCAATGAGCGAATTGTCTATTTCGTCAATCTGGTGACGGAGTGCATTGAGGCTCTCGGTGCTTTCGGTCACCTTGCGGATGACGAGCTTGTCGAGAATGAAAGCCAGCACGTCGGGCGTCACCTGCTGTTTGGCATCGCTCCATGCCGCATCGGGGTTGCAGTGGCTTTCAATGATAAGACCGTCGTAGCCGAGGTCCATGGCCTGCTGGCTAAGCGGAGCGATGAGTTCGCGCGCGCCGCCCATATGTGAGGGGTCGCCGATGATGGGAAGGTTGGGAATGCGGCGGTGGAGTTCAATGGGGATGTGCCACATGGGGAGGTTGCGGTAGAGGCGCTTCTCGTAGGTAGAGAAACCGCGGTGAATCACGCCGAGACGGGTGATGCCGGCCTGATTGATACGCTCCAAGCCGCCGATCCAAAGTTCGAGGTCGGGATTGACGGGGTTCTTCACGAGCACGGGCACGTCCACGCCTTTCAGCACATCGGCAATCTCCTGCATGGCGAAGGGGTTGGCAGCAGTACGGGCACCAATCCAGAGCACGTCCACTCCGGCATTGAGACAGGCTTCCACGTGGGCACGAGTGGCCACTTCGGTGCACACTTTCATGCCGAGTTCCTTCTGCACGCGGTTCATCCAGGGAAGGGCCTTTTCGCCGTTGCCTTCAAAGCCTCCGGGCTTGGTGCGGGGTTTCCACACGCCGGCACGGAAAAGTTTGATGCCGTTGTTGGCAAGTTGCGAAGCGGTGGTGAACACCTGTTCTTCGGTTTCGGCAGAGCAGGGTCCGGCAATGACAACGGGGCGCTTGGAGTCGAGTTCGTTGCCGATGAGGTTCAGGGGAGAGAGGTTAAGTTCCATATTTGTTTTTGGTTTTTGTCTGTTGTAGGAATTGGGGAGAGATGTATGTTGTTATGCAAAAGTCTGCTTGATACGCTGAAGTGCCTCGGCAAGTTTTTCTTCTTTGGCACAAAGTGAAATGCGGATGTAGCGCTTGCCGTTCGAACCGAAGATGAAACCGGGGGTGATGAACACGCGGGCTTCCTGGAGCACCCGTTCGGTGAGCTGTTCCACATCGTCGTAGTGGTCGGGAATGCGTCCCCAAAGGAACATGCCGACTTGGGAAGGGTCGTACTGGCAGTGGAGCGCGTCCATGATTTCACCTGCGAGCTTGCGGCGGCGGGCATACACGTTCACGTTGGCTTCGGCGTGCCACTCGTCGGAGTTTTCGTAGGCCTTGGCGGCAGCGAGCTGCAAGGCGCGGAACGTTCCGGAGTCGATGTTGCTCTTCACCTTGAGTATCCACTTCACGAAGGTGGCATTGGTGGCGAGCATTCCCACGCGCCAACCGGGCATGTTGTGGCTCTTGCTCATGGAGTTGAACTCTATGCAGCAGTCCTTTGCGCCGGGCACCTGCAGAATGCTCAGGTGCTCCTTGCCGAGGATGAAACTGTAGGGGTTGTCGTTGACCACCACAATGTGGTGACGACGGGCAAAGTCGACGAGGCGTTCGTAGGTTTCGCGGCGGGCGGCAGCGCCGGTGGGCATATTGGGATAGTTGCACCAAAGGAGCCGTACGCCTTCGAGGTCCATCTGCTCCAGTTCGTCGAAGTCGGGCTGCCAACCGTTCTCAGGGCGTAGGTTGTAGTTTACAATCTGGCAACCGAGGAGTTTGGAGAGGGAGGTGTAGGTGGGATAACCGGGATTGGGCACGAGCACCTTGTCGCCGGGGTTGACAAAGGCGAGTGTGGTGTGGAGAATGCCTTCTTTCGAGCCGATGAGGGGTTGGATTTCCGTGGCGGGGTCGAGTTCCACATCGAACCATCTTTTGTAGAAAGCCGCCATGGCTTCGCGCAACTGCGGAATGCCGACTGTGGGCTGGTAACCGTGGGCGTCGGCCTTGCGGGCTTCGGTGCAGAGGGTTTCAATGGTTTCGGGCGAGGGGGGCATGTCGGGACTGCCGATGGCGAGGGAGATGACGTTCTTCCCTTCGGCATTCATCTTTGCCACTTCCTTGCCTTTTCGCGAAAAGTAGTATTCGCTCACGCCGGAAAGGCGCTCGGCGGGAACGATGTATTGGTGTTCGTCTGTCATAGTTTTCGGTTTGTCAGAACGTTTTTTCAGTTTTATTATTTCCCCTGATACTCACCGATAATCTTGAGTTCGCGTGTGAGGGGGCGAACGGCGTCGATGCTCTGTCGGTAGCGCATATAGTCGTCGTAGGAGACGTCGACGTAGAAGAGATATTCCCATTCGCGGCCTATGATGGGCAACGACTGAATCTTGGTGAGATTGATGCGGTAGAAGGAGAAAATGCTGAGCACCTGGGAGAGTGAACCCTCTTCGTGGGAGAGGGAAAAGACTACGCTGCTCTTGTTTGTGGTGCTCACGTGGCGGAGCTTGTCGGCCGACCAGGGGTCGCTGAGCACGAGGAAGCGCGTGTAGTTGTGCTTGTTGTCCTCAATGCCCTGCTCGAGCACCTTCATGCCGTAGAGGGGGGCTGCTCCGGCGTGGCAGATGGCGGCATGACCGCGGAGCTGTTCGCGACTGATGGTTTCTGCCGAACCGGCGGTGTCGCACGTTTCCACCACTTTATACTTGGGGTGTTGGTCGAGGAAGTGGCGGCACTGCATGAGCGCCACGGGGTGGGAATTTACTTCCGTAATGGTATCCCAGTCGTCCTCGGGCAGACACATGATGGAGTGCTCGATGTGGAGCTTGTGTTCGCCGATGATGGTCATGCCGCTCTCGCGGAGAAGCTCGTAGTTGTGGAGCAAACTGCCGGCAATGGTATTCTCAATGGCCATGAGGCCCAGACAGGAATTGTCGTTGCGCATTTGGTGGAAAATGTCCTCAAAGGTGTCGCAGCAAACGAGTTCAACGTCTTCATCTTGGAAATACTGGTGGGCGGCAATGTCGTGAAACGAGCCTCTGATACCTTGTATGGCAATCTTCTTCATCGGGTGTACAAGTGGTTTTACGAAAAATCCCGCCTCCGGTAAGGAAGCGGGATTCGTTGTTTCTTTAGTCGTATTTAATGTTGGCATGCGACATCCCGCTTCGCTTGTTCGGCAAAGTAAAAGTAAAAGCCAAAAAAGTAGGATGCGCAGGTCATCATGTTGTCGTTGTTTGTTTTAAATTCAGAGCAAAAGTAGTACAAATCTTACTTACGGCAAACGAAACGCCGGTTTTTTTGGCATTTTATTCTAAAAACAGCCAAAACAGCGCCATTTTTCAGCGATTGCCGTCTCTTTCCGTTGAAATTCGGTGCGTCAGTTGCCGAGCACGACCACTTTGATGTAGTCTTTCAGATGGACAGGGCCTTTGCCGTAACCGCCTTGTGAGTCGCAAACGAGCAAGAGGGTTTGGCGGCCGTCGGTGAGGGTGCGACCGAGGCACATTCCTTCGTAGTTGGCAAAGTTGTGCTTCGTGATGTTCATGGAGGTGCGGTAGTCGAGGAGCAACTTCTTCACGAGGAACAGGTTCGGGTCGAGCGTTAGGAGGTCGGTGGAGGAATCGATGCGGTGACCTTGCTTGGGGTCAACGAGGAAAAGTTTGCAACGGCATTCGCTGCCGACGTAGCCGGAGGGAATGTTGGCTTCGCGCTCCAGCACGAGGAGACGTCCGTCTGGAAGGGCCGTCATTTCCGAAACGCCGTAGACGTAGATTTGTCCGAACTTCTCCGAGCGTCCGCGGTCCATGCGGTAGGCATACTGCGCGGCAGGCTGGAGGTCGTCGGTGAACGACTGCAGGCGGAGCACGTTCTGTGCCGTAGGATATTGGGCGGAAGCGGCGTGTCCGTCGGCCTTCAAGGTGCTTTCGGACGTGGTCCAGAACAGATGGTTGGCGGCGTCGTAGGTCAGTGCTTCAAATCCGTAGTTGGGTACGATTTGGTTGAGCCCGAACTGGGCGGGAACGGCGAGACGGCGTCCGGTGAGTTTGCCTTCGAGGTTGTACTCAAGAATCTCCTGGTCGCCTTCTCCGCTAATGAAGAGGGTGTTTGACGGTGCAAAATAGGCCACGCCTTCGCAGTCGCGGACGGAAATGCCCGTGGCGTCGACCTTTGGCGAGGCGTTGCCGTGGAAACCTTCGAGATAGACGTTTGTCACTTCGCCCGTCGCCGCATTTTGGTCTATGCGGAAGGTGAAGAATCCGTCGGCGGGCTCTTTGTCGCTGACCATGGCGTAGCGGTTGCCGCCCAAAGGGGCTATTCCGCTGTACTGTGCAGTGCCCACGCCCCATTGCGCCATGGATTTTTGCTTGAGTTCCATAGCGGTCTGCGCCACGGCGGACGTGGCGAGGAGCGAAAGGGAAAGGAGAAGGGATTTCAGCATAGTAGGAAGGAAAGATAAGAAGGCGTAGCGCATGGAGAGTATCAATTGGGCAGAAGACGGGCTGAAAGCCCGCCATCGCTCGAATTCAAACTTCAGTAATGAAGAACGGAAAGCGTTTGTGACGCCGCGCAAGCGAGCTCGGGAGAGCTCGTCCCCATAAGCGGAACGCTCGTGTAGAACGCGAAGTCAGGAGACTTCGCCTCCATCGTTCGCTGCATCGTTCGCTCCATCGTTCGCACCCATCGTTAGCCGGAGGTATTATTCGTCAAGCAAAAGGTCCATGACGATGGGCTGTGCGGCCATGAACATGGCGGCGAGGCCACCGGGGGTGACAATGCTGTCGGGCTTGATGTCGGTAAGGCGCACCGTGCCGTTTTCCACAATGTACCATCCGTTGTTTTCGGGAATGGCGAGATCGCCGTCCACACCGATGTGGATTTGGAAACCGGGATTCTGCACGGCTATGGCGGAAAGGAAACGCGGCACGTTGATCACGCGGGCCATTGCATAGGGTTGGCTCCCCTTGAGCGAACCGGGCAGACAGAAGCGGCGGTAGACTTGTTCCACACCGCACTCACGGCAAAGATAGTCCACGAAGGCGGCACGCGTGGCGGCTTCGGTGATGGCAAGGGTGCGGATGTACACTTTGCCGTTGGGTTCTTTCACGGCCAGGCAGAAACCTACCATGCGGCGCTTGCGGCGGGCCACGAGGATGTAGCCGTCTTCGAGGTCGGCGCCTTCGAGGGCGGCGAAGAAGTCGTTCTCTGAGGGGTGGACCATGAAGGGGAGCTGCATGGTGAGGCGGTGATAGTAGACATAGAGGTCCTGTCCCCATTCGTCGGGACGGATGATTTCTATTTTGTCAAAGGCTCCGTCCTGACTGATGTCGAGGGGAAGTTCCTGACGGTAAACGGCCGTCCAGTAAGCGCCGTGTTCAGGACGCTCGTAGTAGCTGCGCACCTTGTCGTCCTGCGGAATGAGGAAACTGAGCGTGGCGCCCTGTGCGAAGAGGCGGCGATGGGCTTCGTGGAGCAGATTGGCCGCATAGCCGCGTCCGCGGTAGTCGGGAAGCGTGGCCAAACCGGACATATAGCCTACGTGTTGCACGGAACCGTAGAAGGTCATGCGGTAAGGCAGCAACTGCATGGCGGAAACCACCTGGCCGTCGTGGCGGATGGTGAGGTTGGAAGCGTCGGTGTATTTGTCTTCGAAATATATGTCCATGAAATCCTCCGAGTCGTTGAAGCAGGTGCGCCAGAGGTCACGGGTTTGGTTTTTGATTTCTTCGGGTGAAAGTAACATAGATGAGGTATGTATGGTATGTAGTTCAGATGCAAAAAGGAAAGTCTATGCTCCGAGCGGATGTTTCGTCATCACGCTGTACTTGTGGAGCAGTTGAAAGGGATGGTAGGAAAGTTTGGCGCGGCGCAAACCTTCCATGCCGAGGTCTTCTTCGCGGTTTACGTAGACGTATTGCTGGGGAAGCATACGCACGAACTCGCGGTTGATCATGGCAAACGAGCCTTCGAAGGCGGTGTCGGCTTTTTCCACACACACGTCGAAGGTGTCGTGGTTGACAGGACCGCCGTAGGTGAAGGCCACAATCTGTTCGCCCACGCGGAGCACGCATCCCGTCACGGGGAGCTCGTTCCAATGGTCGAACACGGTGAGCATCGCCCGGCGCTCTTCTTCCAAGGCAGACAGTTCGTCCGGCGCCACGTCGCGCTTGCGTGTTTCCCACTTTTGTTCAAGCTCGATGCATTGGGGTATATCGGCTTCAGTAAGCGGCGACGCGTTCCACTGGGGAAAGTTCGCCGCAAAGCGGTTGACGAAGTTGCGTTTGCTTTGCAGTTTCTTGCCGGAAAGGGTTTCGAGTTTCGTACGCTCGTAGACATAGTCGGCGTAGTCGCGCTCGCAATTGGCATAGAAATATCCGGGCATGGCGGCTTCGAGTTTCTCCAAAGAGTTCTCGCAAACGCCGAGCATGAGGAAAGGGTGGCCCTGACGGTCGGCATCGTCGAGCATGGCTCGGAGGGCGGGCGCCCAGTCTGCCGTCGTGAGCGGCGCCATGTAGGCCAAATGACCGTTTACCCTGAAACGGAAAAGGAGCGAACCGTCGTGGATTGCCGTTTCGGTGCCGTAATGGAAACGCCAGCCTACGAGGTTCACAATGTTGAGGTCGCAGTTGCGAAAATCGGTGGAACGGACCGCACGCTGCACGTTGTGGCTGTCGGCCACAGACAGGGGGTGGAAATCTATCGGCATGGAGTTGTCGATTAGTCTTGTGTTGAAGGTAAGATAACGACAGTGCAAGAGACGTGTCAGAATGCAAACTTGTACTCTTTTTCACCGCTGAACGTCACGACGGAAAGGGCCACAGAGTCGGTTCCCGCGGTGAACTTGTCTGCGAAGGGAGCCAAGGGCATGCAGATGTAGCTCTCGCGCGTATAATATAAGGGGTCTTTGTTTTGGCTGTGGATAAGTTTCACGTGCACGGTCTTCGCGCCCGAAGCGGACATGGTGGTGTCTACAGCATTGAAACCGAAATAGTGGGTGCCGCTGTTGGTGCCCTTAATGGCCAGACGCAGATTGATGTAACCGCCGCCTTTCCACACGGAGGTCACGCCAAGCGGATCATAGACGGCCACTTTCGACGAGTAAGCCGCGGCCTTGGGGGCAAGTAGCGCAGCATAGTCGGTGAGCCAAACGGTACGGTTGACCTCGTCGCGGGTGTAGATGGCCAAAACGCGGTAGGTGGTGTCGGGGCGCAGTCCGGTCACGCTGTTGCTCAAGGCATAGCGCGTGCCGTCGTCGGTGACGAAGTTGGCGGCATGGCCGTTGGCGTTGGTCTCAAGGCACGCCAAGTCCTCCACGTAAGGGGCCACGCTTTTTGTGTCGTCGCCGCACGAGGCAGCAACAACGAGCGTAATGGCAAACGCGAGGGCTGCCAAAAGAGGGTGCCGTTTCAGCTGTGACATAAGTAACAAATAAAGTTCATCACATGATGTTTTGCGCGTAGAGCGGCCGTCCGCTCGCTGCACTTAACGATCTTAGAAAACACTTCATGCCTTCATTGAACGCGCATTCACGCAGTGTCACGAACGTATTACATGCTTCGTTCACTCGCCTTCAAATGGTTGACAAGCGGATTGGCATACATCGTGAGGATACGCTCGCGAAGGAACGCTTCGTCGGGGTTGGGAAGGTCGACGAGGGAGATGCGTTTCTGCAGATAGACTTCAAAGCGCTGCTTTTCTTCGTCCGTATAGTGTGCGGCCATTTCGTTGCCGCCGTTGAGCAGGTCGTAGGCCACGTAGTTGTTGGGGAAGATTTCGTAGGCGCTGTGGATGCCGTGGTCGATGCGGACGGCGAGGGCGGAAAAGAATTCGGCCTTGCCCAAACCGGCAAGTTCGTCAATCCACGTGTTCACGGGTGCTGCGGTGCGGTAAACCACACGACCCTTGTAACCCATGATGCCGGTCTGCATATTGACGAGGTCGTCCTGCTGCGACTTCTTGAAGTCGGCATTGTCGCGTTTCTGCTGAAACTCCTTGGCTTTGAGGAAGTCGCACGGGTCGAATTCGTAAGAGATGGCGAGGGGCACGAGATGGAGTTGGCGGATGCGCTCGAGGGGAGTGCCTTCGCCGCCCATGGCCATCATTTTGAGGAGAGACTCCTGCGTGCGGTCGTTGGAGTCCTTGGCACGGCCTTCGCGCTGGGCAATCCAGATGTTCTCGTGTTTTTCGGCCACAGCGAAATGCATGTATTCGCTCATGCGCTTGCTGCTGGCCAACATTTCGCGAAGGCCTACGCTGCGCTGCACAATGAACGACTTGTTGAGGCGTACCAAAGTGCGTATCCAGGGATAGATGAGGAGATTGTCGCCGATGGCTATTTCCACCGTGTTGCCGAAGCCGTTGTCGACGAGCATGACGTCGAGAATGGCGGAGTCGAGCACGATGTCGCGGTGGTTGCTGATGTAGGTGTGGGGTTCGTCGTGCTCTTCTGCGGGAATGCTTTCGGCATGGAAAGAAGTGCTGTCGGCGCATTTGGCGAGAAGGCCTTTGACTACGGGATAGATGAACTGCTTTTGCCACGTGAGGAGGTCGGGGCAACGTTTCATCTGCGCCTTCAGTTGCTCCACGTCGGCACCGGGGAAGAACATGGGGATGATGGAACGGAACTGTGCATCGCCCAGAAGCGCATCAACGGCTTCGGGTATTTCTTCGGGTGCATAGGGACGTATGGCGTCAAAGTCGTGAAGTGTCATGGCAGTAAGGGTTGGTTGGTGGAGGTTTCGGGGTTGGGGAATGGGGGCTATGATTTTCCGCCGTGTAGAGCGCGACGTTTTAAACGTCGCCTCCATAGAGGGATTTTAAGCCGCGCAAGCGAGCTCGGGAGAGCTCGCCCCCATAGAGGGCGCATTTGCGGCGAAGCTCATTTGCACATTTGCACATTCGCAAAGCGCCGCCCCCATAGTGTTCCGAAAGTTCCTTTTTTTATTTAGAATCGGCCTTCGATGATTTCGCTCAGCACGTCCTTGATGTCAAGTCCGGCGGCGCGCACCTGCTGGGGGATGAAGCTGGTGGCGGTCATACCCGGCGTGGTGTTGATTTCTAGCAGATTGATCTGTTCGTTACCTTTCTCTCCGCTGAGGATGTAGTCGATGCGGATGATGCCGTAGCAACCGAGCGTGCGGTAGATGAACTTGGTCATTTCGCTTACGCGGGCTGCCGTTTCGGGAGCGATGCGGGCGGGGGTGATTTCGCTCACCTTGCCGTTGTACTTGGCGTCGTAGTCGAAAAACTCCTGCGAGGTGACCACTTCGGTAATGGGGAAGGTGTAGAGCGAACCGTCGAGGCGCTTGAAGCAACCGCAGGTGATTTCGGTGCCGCTCATCATCTTTTCCACCATCACTTCGTCGCTCTCCACCATGGCTTTCTCTATGGCTGCGCGGAGGGCGTCGGGAAATTTCACCTTCGTCACGCCGAAACTGCTGCCGCCGGCATTGGGCTTCACGAAGCAGGGAATGCCGAGGCGCTCTGCCAATTCCTTTTCGGTTTCGACAGACACTTCGTCGCCCTTGCGGATGAGCACGGAGTCGGACACGTGGAGTTGGGGATAGGCACGGAGGAAGTTGTTGAGGGCAAACTTGTTGAACGTCAAGGCTTCCACAAGCACGTCGCTGGTGGAATAGGGCATTCCGATGAGGTCGAAATAACCTTGAAGGATGCCGTTCTCGCCCGGTGTGCCGTGAATGGTGATGTAGGCGAAGTCGAAAGTATGGTGGCCGTCGGAGGCAGTGAAGGAGAAGTCGCTGCGGTCGACGTGGCAATTTTCGTTGTTGTAGAATACGGTCCAATTGCCAGTCTTCACTTCTACTACATAGCAATTGTACTTTTCTGCGTCCATAAAGGATACAATCCCTTCGGCAGAGCGCAGGGAAACGTCGTGTTCGGAGGAGTCGCCTCCGGCTACGATGGCAATGTTTCGTTTCATTTCTTGGTTACGTATTATACGATGGGTATATTATTGTCTATGTTGGTTGCGCATATGCCGCTTACGGCTGGCGCGTATAGGTTTCCCACTTTTCAATGAGGGCGGTCATGTCCTCGGGGAGTTCGGTGGTGAAGTCCATCTCTTCTCCTGTCTTGGGGTGTTTGAACCCGAGGGTGCGGGCGTGGAGCGCCTGACGGGGACATATGGCGAAACAGTTGCGTATGAAGCTGTTGTACGTGCCGCTCTGCGTGCCGCGGAGCACCTGGTCGCCGCCGTAGCGCTCGTCGTTGAAGAGGGGATGGCCTATGTGCTTCATGTGCACGCGAATCTGATGGGTGCGCCCGGTTTCGAGGATGCACTCCACGAGGGAGACGTAGCCGAAACGTTTCAACACGCGGTAGTGGGTGACGGCATGTTTGCCGATGCCGGACGCGGGGTCGAACACGGCCATCTGCATGCGGTCGCGGGGATTGCGGGCTATGTTGCCTTCTATGCGGCCTTCGTCTTCCTGGAAGTTGCCCCACACAAGGGCGTTGTAGCGGCGGCGTGTGGTTTTGTTGAAAAACTGTACGCCGAGTTTGGTCTTGGCATTGGGGGTCTTGGCCACAACGAGCAGTCCGCTGGTGTCTTTGTCTATGCGGTGAACGAGTCCCACGGCGGGGTCGTTGGGGTCGTAGGCGGGATTGTCCTTCATGTGCCAGGCTATGGCGTTGACGAGGGTGCCGGTGTAGTTGCCGCAACCGGGGTGAACCACGAGTCCTGCGGGTTTGTTGACCACAAGGAGTTCGTCGTCTTCATATACGATGTCGAGGGGGATGTTCTCGGGATCGATGGTGTTTTCGTAGCGCGGGCGGTCGAGCAGAAGTGTGACGACGTCGAAGGGCTTCACGCGGTAGTTGCTCTTTACGGGCTGCCCGTTGACGTGGATAAAACCGGCGCGTGCGGCAAGCTGTATGCGGTTTCGCGAGGTGTCGCGCAGGTGGTCGAGGAGAAATTTGTCCACACGGAGCAACGCCTGCCCTTTGTCGGCTACCACGCGGTAGTGCTCGTAGAGTTCGGCCGCTTCTTCTCCGCCGTCGTCATCGGCCTCGTCGTCGATGAAGCCGTCGGCGGGTTCTTCGGGGGAGAAAAGACGGGAAGGTTTCTCGGAGAGTTTGTCGTTTTCGTTTACGTTATCGTTGAGTTCCAAAATGGATAGGGTGTTTATTATTGGGGGAATGAAAAGGAAGTAAATCGCACGGTTTCGTCAGGCCGCTTGCAGTGAAATATTCTCTGCTGAAAATGTGTATACATATTTTCAAATGTCACACATGTTCGCTCAAGCGAGCTCGGGAGAGCTCGCCCCCATAGAGAACTCGCCCCGTCGTTCGCCGCTATCACTCGCCGCCATGGACAGCGAAGTCGTCAGTCTTCCACCGCGTCCGCTTCGCCTTCGTCGGGCGTTTCCTCGGGGGCGTTGAGTATGTAGTCGAGACTGTCGTTGCCGTTGTAGTCTTCCTCCACGTCGCCACCGCCTACCACGAGGGTGATGGGCGAACTTACGGAGATGCGGTCGCCGGCCTTCACGCTTTTGCCGTTGACTTTCACTCCGCACACCCAGTCGAGGGGCTGTCCGTGTTCGTACTCCGTTGCGGCGAGTTTGAAACCGAGCACCTTGAGTTTGTCCTCGGCCTCGCGGCGCGAACAGTTGCCGGCAATGTCGGGCAGCGCCACCTTGCGGGGACCGTCGGAATTGATGGTGAGCATGACAATGCGTCCGGGCTTCACACGCTCGCCGGGCTTGATGCTTTGTTCGAGCACGGCGAAGGGTGCGGCACTGTAGACGTAGCCGGTGTCGCTCACCTCGGCCTTTAGCCCGAGAGCTTCGAGTTTTCTGGTGGCCACTTGTTCGTTGTCGCCGCAGATGTTGGGCACTTCCACTTCTTCGCCGTGACGCGTGTAGCGGTTGACAAAGAGGAGCGTCGCACCGATCAGCAGAAGGGTGACAACGACCATGCCGAGGCAGTTGCCGACCATCATCTTGCTGAATATTTTGCGGAAGAAAGTTGCGAGGGTCATACGTTGGGTTTCGGGGTGAGCGTTATATGGGATTTCCGCTGCACGAAACGTGCAGAAAGTCGGATACAATTATGGGCAAAGTTATAAAAAAAAGAGAGAAGCAAAGGTTTCGCATAGGAAAACCTCTACTTCTCTCGAGTATCTTTGGCGGAGCTTGTCCGCTGTCGTATTGACGGTTGGATTATTTCTTGCCGTGTACTTCGTCAGATACGGTAAGCTTCTTGCGACCCTTAGCGCGGCGAGCTGCCAATACGCGACGGCCGTTAGCGGTCAGCATGCGCTGACGGAAACCATGCTTGTTGTTTCTCTTTCTGTTGTGCGGTTGGAAAGTTCTTTTCATTTTTCGTTATGCTGTTTTTTGTTTTTTGATATACAATCAGGCGAAACGAGAAAGGTCAGCACCTCGTCGCTCCAAGCCTCACGGCTTCGTCTCTTACGGAGACACCTTCACGCTTCGGGGTGCAAATTTACGCAATCTTTTCTATTCGGCAAACTTTTCCGATTTTTAATTTGTTGGATGATAGGGGCGAAGCGATGTGCGACGCGTATGGGGGCGACGTTTTGAACGTCGCTTTGTTTATAGGCGTAAGCCGTGTAGAGCGCGACGTTTCAAACGTCGCCTCCATAGAGGGCGCATATTTGCAATGCCTTGCCACTACTTACTTTCCGCAAATCGCTTGGCCTGCTCTTCAATGAGGGCCTTGTCCTCGAAGTAGTTGATCTTCATGGCGCGACGCACGTCGGAGAGAGTGTCGGCGGCTACGGCACGGGCTTCTTCGCAACCCTTGCGGAGCATTTCGTAGACGGCGGGGATGTCCTTCTCGAATTCGGCACGGCGCTGGCGGATGGGCTCGAGTTCTTCCTGGAGGATGTTGTTGAGAAACTTCTTCACCTTCATGTCGCCGAGTCCGCCCTTCTGGTAGTGGGCCTTCACCTCGTCGAGGCTCTGGTAGTCGGGCCAGTAGGCGGCGAAGTGCTCAGGACGGCAGAAGGCGTCGAGATAGGTGAACACGGTGTTGCCTTCAATATGGCCGGGGTCTTCCACGTGGATGTGCTGCGGGTCGGTGTACATGGACATCACCTTCTGCTTCACTTCCTTGGCCGACTCGGCAAGGTAGATGCAGTTGCCGAGACTCTTGGACATCTTAGCCTTGCCGTCGGTTCCCGGCAGACGCAGACAGGCGGCGTTGTTGGGGAGGAGGATAGTGGGTTCCACGAGGGTTTCGCCATAGATATGGTTGAAGCGGCGGACTATTTCGGTGGCCTGTTCAATCATGGGCTTCTGGTCCTCGCCGGCGGGCACGGTGGTGGCACGGAAGGCGGTGATGTCGGCAGCTTGGCTGATGGGATAGGTGAAGAAACCTACGGGAATGCTCGACTCGAAACCGCGCATGCCGATTTCGCTCTTCACGGTGGGGTTGCGCTGCAGACGGCTCACGGTGACGAGGTCCATGAAGTAGAACGAAAGTTCGCACAACTCGGGTATCTGACTCTGCACGAAGATGGTCACCTTCTCGGGGTCTAGACCGGCAGCGAGATAGTCGAGGGCCACCTCAATGACGTTCTGGCGCACCTTTTCGGGGTTGTCCATGTTGTCGGTGAGGGCCTGTGCGTCGGCGATGAACACGAACATCTTCTTGAAGTCGCCTTCGTTTTGCAACTCTACGCGGCGCTTGAGCGAACCTACGTAGTGACCGATGTGCAGGCGGCCGGTGGGACGGTCGCCGGTAAGTATTACTGTATCTTTTGCCATTGTCTGTTTACTTTTTAGGGTGCGCAAATACGCTTCCCGTTCTTGGCAATGAAGGGCGGGAGGCGTCGTTAAAGCGCGTTGTTTAACGTTTTGGCGACAAAGTTAATGGAAACGACGTAAATGCACAAATGACGAAAGGATAATGTGGAGAATTCACCCTTTCTCATAGCCTTCGTAATAATAGCTCTGCTCTATGCCTTTGAAGATGACTTCGCGGTCGTCGGTGTAGGACGTGAGGTTTTGGGCAAGCAAGAAGCGTAGTTCGAGGTCGTTGATGGGGGAACGCTCCATGGCCGAGAGATACTGGCCCTTGTCGACGTTCTGCCAGTTGACCACCTTCCCGAGCGAACGCTTGAGCATCATGTCAAGCCAGATGCGCGTGGAACGTCCGTTTCCTTCCATAAAAGGATGGCAGACGTTCATCTCCACATACTTTTCTATGATATGCTCAAAGGTGTCTTCGGGCATTTTCTCCACGGCGGAAAGGGCTGCTTCGAGATAGAGACTGTTGACAAAGCGGAATCCGCCCTTGACAATATTCTTCTCGCGCACAACGCCGGCAAATGGATAGAGGCCGTCGAACAAGTATCGGTGGATTTGCCGCAACCCCTCGGTGGTTCCTACGGGTATGCGGCTTATATCGCCCGACTCAAAAAGGAGGCGGGCATTCATCAGAGAGCGTTCGTCAATTTCTTTTGTGGTCATTTGGTGGAAAATTTTAGGGCGAGCGATGGGGCGAGCGATGGGGGCGAGCTCTCCCGAGCTCGCTTGGGCGAAAAATTTAATGCAGAACAAAGTTTGTCAAGTAAGTAACAATCAAAAAAAACAACCTACACAATTTGTTGCGCTGCGAGCGGGCTGAATTGAAAATCGGCGGCGAGCGGGCTGAAAGCCCAGCACAACATAGCCCAGGGCAAGCGAAGCGACA
>CAVCAV010000042.1:0-17249 GCA_963600165.1 Christensenella sp. UBA1685
TTTCGAGGAAACGGCAACCCTCTTCCACCTGTGTGCCGTCGAAGGTGGCATAGGCCGCGGTGGGAATGTTGTGGCGCTTCATGAAACCCTTGGCAAAGTCCTTTGAACCTTCAAGCACGGCTCCGGCTTTCGACGGACCTATCACGGGCACGTTCTTCACGGCGTCGCACGTTTTGAAATAGTCGTAGATGCCCTTCACCAGCGGGTCCTCGGGGCCTACCACCACCATGTCTACGCCGTTGTCCGTGACGAAGCGGGCAATGCCTTCGAAGTCGTCGGCCTTAAGCGCCACGTTAGTACCAACCTGTGCCGTGCCGGCATTTCCGGGGGCGATGAAAAGCGTGTCGACACGCTGACTTTGTGCAATTTTCCATGCCAGCGCGTGCTCACGGCCGCCGCTGCCCAAAAGCAAGAGTTTCATAGGGGAGAAAATATGAGGTTTTGTGTGCCGGGGAAGTGCGCCTTGGCGGCTTCTTCGGCGAGTTTTGTGTTTATTGCGCAAAGGTACTAAAATCATGCGGGGCTTCGCGCGTGCGACGCTCCTTATTTTGCGAAAGGGCAAGGCGGGGTGTGAGAAATGCAAGGCGGGGAATTGGAAATGTGTGCTTGGGGGAACGCTACGCGAATGTGCAAATGTGCAAAATGTGCAAATGAGCTGCGCTTTGATTTGCTCATGGGGGCGACGTTTGGAACGTCGCGTTCTACACGGCTCATTTGAGTGCGCAAGCGCATGGAGGCGAAGTATCCCGACTTCGCAACGCCGCTCAGCATCATCGTGTAGAGCGCGACGTTCCAAACGTCGCCTCCATAGAAGGCGAACGCATTCGCTTGAAAAAAGGTCGCCATTATTTCAAATTTTCTGCCCGCCCAAAACGTTGGGCCCGCAGCCCAAATTTTGCAAAGCTTTGCATTTTGAAAGCGGTTTCGTTGGGGTGGAAATGTGTCGCCTTATGCGCGCATACGTACGCGCGTTACACCGAAGTTTTGCACATCTGCTTTCATCTGTCAGCATGGAAGGGCTTGTTTTGGATTAAATAATTGGAACAAAGGTTTGTAACTTGCTTGCTTCGGGTGACAGCAAGATTTTACGAGGGGCAGATAATTCGTCAACACCCACTAAAAATCGGTCACGACCCGAGTAGATGGAAAAGGCTTAATAAAGTGAAAGAAATGTATTCGTTTATTTTTGCTGTCAGCCTTGTTGTACCGAAAATGGCCACACACATTCGCCGTGTAGAGCGCGACGTTTCAAACGTCGCCTCCATAGAAGGCGAGTGGCCGCGCAGCGAAGTCTGGAAACTTCGCCCCCATGCGCTACGCGCTATGCGCGGTGCAAGGTATACTTCATTTGCACATTTGCACATTCGCACATTCGCACATTCGCGAAGCGGAGTGAAGGCTGACAGCAGTTTGCACAAACTTCGGTGTATACGCGCGCATGCGTAATCTTCCATATTTTACTCCGCGTTTTGCCAACTCAATCTGATAAATTCGTAACTTTGCCGCGTAGCGTGCGCAATTGTGTCCATACCCCAAGTAGAGGCGTCAAGTGATGGCCATGCGCGCACTGCAGCTCTAATACGCGAAAAATATCGAATCTAACAAATACCCAAATGAACAACATTCTGAAACTCACCCTTTTGGCAGCCGCTGCGCTGCCGGGTACGATGAGCGCACAGGACGTTGACCGCACCAAGTATCCCGACTACACGGACAAGGTCAACCCCGACTATTCGCTCCTCCGCCCCATGCGAAAGGTGGGTGCGAAGGCCGCCGAAACGCGTCCCGACCACTACAACAATGCCGACACGCCCTATTTCCCGCCCGTCTTCAACCAGAGCGGCGGTTCGTGCGGCTCCGCCTCCCGCATCTGCTACATGTTCAGCCACGAACTCAACTCCTTCCGCAACACCGACGGCAAGGATCCCCACAACTACTATCCCTCCCACTTCGTGTGGCTCCTTACGAACGGCAACTCCGGTAAGGACGCCTTCGTGCAGCACGTGGGTGTGCCCTCCGCAGCCACCTACGGCGGCCAGACCTACTCCAGCCTGTTCGGCTTCCAGGAAGAGACCAACAACGACTTTGGCTGGATGACCGGCTACGAGAAATGGTACGAAGCCATGTTCAACCGCATGCTCCAGCCCTCCAACTTCCCCGTCAGCGTGCAGAGCGAAGAAGGCCGCGAAGCCGTGAAAAACTGGCTTTGGAACCACAACGGCGACTCCGACTTCCACTCCGGCGGCATCGTCGGCATCGGTGTGGCCAGCGGCGGCAACTGGCAGCCCATTCCCTCCACCGCCACCAACGACGAGCTCGGCGTGACCGGAAAATACTACGTCAAAGCCTGGGGCAAGAGCGTCGACCACGCCCTCACCGTCGTAGGCTACGACGACCGCATAGAGTTTGACCTCGACGGCAACGGCGTCTACGGCGAGAAAGACAAGGACGAAGTGGGCGCCTGGATTGTTGTCAACTCGTGGGGCGACGGCTGGTGCAACGGCGGTTTCATCTACTGCCCCTACGCCAACGCAGGTCCCGCCTTTGCCGACGGTGCCACCAAGCCCACCAGCTACTGGCAGCCCGAAATCTACCGCGTGCGCAAGAACTACGTGCCCAAGCGCACCATCAAGATAAAGATGGACTACTCGCGCCGTAGCGAACTCTACCTCAGCGCAGGCGTATCGTCCGACGTCAACGCCACCGCTCCCGAAAAGAGCCAGGCCTTCGACCACTTCAAGTATGCCGGCGACGGCGCCAACGGCGACACCAACCCCGCACCCGAAATACCCATGCTCGGACGCTGGGCCGACGGCAAGCTCCACACCGAACCCATGGAGTTCGGCTACGACCTCACCGACCTCACCGACGGCTTCGACATGAACAAGCCCCTCAAGTACTTCTTCATGATCGACACCAAGTCAACCGCCATCGGTTCGGGCCACATCTACAGCGCCTCCATCATCGACTACGTGCAGGACGCCCTCGGCATTGAAACCCCCTTCGCCACCGGCACCGACGGCGTGACCGTACAGAACAAGGGCAACCGCACCATCATTTCCGTAGTGGTACAGGGCGAAGGCATCTACGCCCCCGAAAACGTCAACTACGCCGACGGTGCCATCCACTGGACCGCCCCCGTGCCCTCCGCCAACAAGGTGACCGGCTACAAGGTCTACCAGGGCGACAACGCCATTGCCACCCTCGACGCCAACGCCACCAAGTACGACCTCACCTCCGACGAGGCAGCCGAATATGGCGTGGCAGCCGTCTACGGCACCAAGGAGTCCACGAAAGTGACCGTATCAACGCCCACCAACGTGGTGGCCAACCAGATAATCAACCTCCAGAAGTCAGGCTTCAGCATTCCCGACGTGTTCGGCACGAAGTACGACGAAGCCACCATTGAATATTGGATCAACCCCAACTCCCTCGCCAACTGGAACCAGAGCGCAGGACCCGGCTGGGGACAGTTTATGTTCCACGCCAACTCCGACGGCACCTTCACCGCCGGTTGGGACACCTCCAACCGCGCCAACCTCTCCGGCGTGCTCTCCAAAGGCACTTGGACCCACGTGGCCATCGTGGTGAAGAAGAACGTCCTCACCGTCTATAAGAACGGCACCCGTGTGGGCGGCACCACCTCGTCGAAATACAGCGGCGTGGGCGGCTTCGGCACCCTCACCTTCTCCAACTCCAGCGGCAACACCTCCTACCAGGATGCCAAGTACGACGAACTCCGCATCTGGAAGGTGGCACGCACCGCCAAGGAAATAAAGAGCGACTACCGCATGCAGTACGGCGACGCCGGACTTCCCGACGACCTCCTCGCCTACTACAAGGGCGACCTCGTCAGCGTGGGCGGCACCGCCATGCTCCGCGACCACACCAGCGGACAGCACCACGCCACCCTGCTCGACGCCAACTACAGCGTGGTGGCTTCGCCCACCCAGCCCAGCCTCAAGACCCCCACGGACCTGAGCGTTAGCATCAACCTCCCCACCACGCCCGTCTATGCCGGAATGCCCGTGACGCTCAGCGCCGCCGCTTCCACCGCCGCACAGACCCTCACGTGGAAGGCCCCCACTGCCGGCATCGACTCCACCAATGCCGTCAGCCCCACCTTCAGTTTCCCCACCGCAGGTGAACACAAGGTGAGCGTAACCGCCAAAAACAAGGACGGCGAGGCCGTAACCGCCGACACCACCGTCACCGTTCAGGAAGCCCAGGCACCCGACGCCTCCTTCACCTTCAGCAAGGCCACAGTGCCCGCAGGCGAGCGCATCACCTTCCTCGCTTCCCATCCCGAAATAGGCTACAGCTACAAATGGGAAATGCCCGGTGCCACCCTCACCGAAGGCTCGCAGGCCAACGTGGCCACGTCGTACAACAACAAGGGCCAGTACACCGTGAAGCTCACCGTCACCACCCCTGCCGGCAAGAGCGCTACCACGCAGCAGACCCTCACCGTCACCGAAGTGGCCCCCGAAGCGGACTTCAGCGTAAGTCCCAACGTAGTGGTCAAAGGCGAAACCGTGCAGCTCACCGACAAGTCGGTCTACGGACCTTCCAACTGGCAGTGGAGCCTCGTTAGCAACGAAAACGCACTCGTGTTCGACGACCGCAATCCCGGTTTCAATCCCGAGAAGGTTGGCGTGTTCGACGTCACCCTCCATGCCGCCAACGGCGCAGGCCAGGGCCTGAAGACCCTCGAGCGCGGACTCATCGTATGCAACGCCGACAGCAAGAACGGACTCAGCTTCAGCTACGACGCTGCCCGTCTCAGTCTCTCCAAGATGCCCCTTGAAAGCGGCCTCAAGACCTTCACCATCGACTGGTGGATGAACCCCAACGGCCTCGCTTCGCAAGCCAACTCCATCGGCGACACCAGCGAGTCGCTCCTCCTCAAGACCAACCAGAACGGCGCCATGAGCGTCAGCGTGGGCGGCAAGACCGTCAACTCGAAGAACGACTTCCTCGTGGCAGGCCAGTGGCACCACTACGCCGTCACCATGGGTTCCGGCCAGGTACGCTTCTACCGCGACGGCGTGCAGTTCAGCTCCGCCGCCATCGGCGCCACCGGAGCCGTGGGCGAACTCAAGAGCTTCGTGCTCAGTTCCGACGCAGCACCCATGAGCGGACAGATTGACGAATTCCGCGTTTGGAACAAGTGCCTCTCCGTCACCCAGCTCAAGAGCTACATCAACGAACCCATTGCCGACGTGGCAGCTGCCGAAGCCGCCGGTCTGCAGGTATACTACCAGTTCAACCAGAGTTCGGGCGACGTGGTCGACGCCACCTCCAACGCCAACACCGGCACGCGCACCGGCTTCGGTCCCGAAGGCGACGCATGGGCGCTCTCCAAGGGCGTCTTCTGCCTCAACTTCACCGACAAGGCCGCCAACAACAACAGCCGCCTGAAGAACAACAAGTCCGCCTTCAGCCACACCACCGACGTGGTGAACACCACGAAGGAAAGCTGCACCGCCATCACCAACTGGACGGTGGAGAACTACACCACGGGCAAGCAGCAGACCGGTTGCCACGTCGACGGCGACAAGAGCGGCTACATGTGCTTCGTAACGACCGACGACGGCTTTGACGACGTCCTCAAGGACCACAAGGTTTACCAGACCATCACCGTGCCCGCCGGCACCTACGCCTTCACCGCCAACTACGGCACCTACGACGGCAACGGCAAGGGTTCTTACCTCGTGGTGGCCAAGGGCACAGGCCTTCCCAACACCGCCGACCTCCTCACCTCAGGCGCCGCCTTTACGGAACTTCAGGACAAGTCGAGCGACGTGACGTCCAACACCGTTTACTTCACCGTAAACGAGGAAACCACCCTCAGCCTCGGTCTGCTCGTCAACATGGGCGCTTCTTCCGCACTCTGCTTCAACACCTTCGAAGTGACGCGCTACACCTACGTTGAGCCCAACATTCCCGAAGGCATCGACGAAGCCGCAACTACCATCACGAACCATGGCAACGCCATCTACGACCTTTCCGGCCGTCGCGTAGTGAACCCCGTGAAGGGCTGCATCTACGTCATCGGCGGCAAGAAGGTGATTGTGAAGTGACGTTCCCTTTGAACCGACAACTATTAGAATGCTCCGCCCCGGCCACAGCGCCGGGGCGGAGTTTTTTTTGTTGCGGGCGATGGGGGCGACGCTACGCGAATGTGCAAATGTGCAACGCTATGCGAATGTGCAAATGTGCGACGCTTCGCGAATGTGCAAATGTGCGAATGTGCAAATGCGCGGCGCTTTGATTGGCTCATGGGGGCGACGTTTGAAACGTCGCGTTCTACACGGCACATTTGAGGGCGCAAGCGCATGGGGGCGAAGTCTCCAGACTTCGCACGCCGCTCTGCATCATCGTGTAGAGCGCGACGTTCCAAACGTCGCCCCCATAGCAGGCGAACGCCGCGCATGGGGCGCATTAACGCCGTGTAGAACGCGACGTTTCAAACGTCGCCTCCATAAGCGGCGCAATGCGCGACTCATTTGCATATTTGCACATTTGCACATTTGCACATTCGCATAGCGTCGCACATTTGCACATTCGTGTGACGTTGCCCCCATCGTTCACAAATCCAAAGAAAATCACCGTCTCCTCCCCATTCAATATCCTCCGCTTTATAATTTTTAGTACATTTGCCCACAATATCCATAACAAACCATAAAAGGTAGTTTATTCTATGACACTCAAAAAACTCTTCACATGGTGCATCGCCCTTATGGCCCTCACCATTACCCCCACATTCACATCCTGCGGCTCCGACGACGACGCACCCGCCACACCCGCCGAGGACGAAGTTGTCGACTACGTTGCCGACGAATGGGTAGGTACCTGGAAGTTCTCCGACTTCGACCTCATCTTCACCAAGCAGCTCGGCCAGTACAGCAAGACCGACGGTTCCGACACGTTCTACAACTTCCTCTTTTCCTACAACAAGACCAAGAACGTGATGTCCTGCACCACAATCTACACCTCCTATGCCAAGTACTTCACCATAAAGGACATCCACCTCGACAGCGACGGCAACCTCGTCATCACCCACAACTTCAACGGAACCGAAAAGACCGAAACCGGCGTGAAGCAGGCCACCGAAGAAAAGCCCGCCGACCGCACCTACTCCGCTCCCGAGAAGATGGTGGGCAAATGGGTCTTCTCTGACTACGTCATCACTGTTGACAGCAGAAAGAACGGCATCATCGAATACTCCGACGGCAGCAACATGTTACTTTCTGCAGACGAGAACTATTCCGTAGGCGAGAACTACACCACTTTCGAGTTTATGTACAGTCCTTCGCGCAACGTCCTTTACGGTACGACGAAGAAATACAATGAATTCACCTTCAAGAACATCTCCTTCAGCGACGACGGCTTGAAGATGACCGTTACGCACAACATCGGCGGCACCGAGAAGACCGAAACCGCTACCAAGCAGACCTTCTCGGCCTACACCAAAGACCAGTTCGTAGGCAAATGGATGAGCAAGCTCTCCGTCGACAAAGAATATTTCAACTTCTCTGAAGACGGCACCGCAGTGCTGTATGGAGAAGAAACGTACACCGGTACGTGGAGAACCGACGGCTACTCCATCTTTGTCACCCTCAAGGGCAAGGACGAAGTGGAATTTGCACGCTACATCAACATATACGGTAACATCATGACGGCCCAGGTGACCACATGGTTCGGCACATGGATGCCCTACGTGGTGGAACGCGCCGACGACGGTGGCAACGAACTCTAAAACGACTTTCAGATTTAGATTTCAACGAAGCTTTGCGCGGCAATCTGGCCTACAGCCAGATTACCGCTCCGTTTTCGATGCTGAATCCGCAAACTTCAAAACCCTAAAAGACTAAACGATATGAAACTGAAACATCTCATCTTCGGCCTTTTCGCCATGTTCGCCTTCACGCTCACCTTCAGCGCGTGCAACTCCGACGACGAACCCACCGCAGAGGTAGAACAGCCCACAACCACCATCCCCGACGAAATAGTCGGCGAGTGGGACTTCAACGGCTTCGTGCTCTATCTGCAGAAAGAGTCCGGCAGCTTGGCCTTCGACAATGGCAGCAATGCGGCTATGGGTACCGTTTCCTCCTACAAAACGTTCGACTACTCCTACACCGCTTCCAAGAAGGAACTCGTCTGCAAGTGTGACGACGGCACCTCCTTTACGCTCCTGAACGTGCACATCGACAACGGCAACCTCGTCATCACCCACGACCTCACCGGCGCCGAGAAGACCGAAACCGGCACCAAGCACGTGGAAGACACCTACTATGCACCCGCAGAATGCGTAGGCTCGTGGGACTTTGCCGACTTCCGCCTCACCATCGACAAGAAGTCAAACGGCGTGGTTGAATACTCCGACGGCAGCAACCTGGCAAGCACTTCCGTGCGCAGCTCCGAAACCGGCAGCTTCGCCTTCACCTACACCTACAACGAGAAGACCCGTACGCTCACCTGCAAGAGCGAAGACCTGCTCCAGCAGTTCACCCTCTCCGACGTGCACCTCGACAGCAACGGCAACCTCGTACTGACCCACAACCTTCAGGGCAGCTCCAAGACCGAAAGCGCTGCAAAGCACGTCTTCGCGGCAGTCACCAAGGACCAGCTCCTCGGCACGTGGTACCGCTATGAAGCCGACATGTTCACCTTCACTGCCGACAAGGCCACCGTCTACACCGGCGACGAAGGCACTTGGAGAGTGGACGGCAGCTCCGTTTACTTCACCTTTGACGGTGCAGAAACCGAGATTTTGAAAAACATCGAGATCAGCGGCAACACCATGAAGTGCCTCGCCCTCATGCCCAACGGCATGTTCAAGCCCTTCACCCTTACGCGTCAGAGCGAATCCACCTCGGAAATCAGCATCGACATCACCAAGCTTTACGGCAAAACCTGGGTGTGGGAGCAGCTCGGCAGCAAAATGTCCCTCACCTTCAAGCCCAACGGCACCGGCACCTGCGTCACCGTTGACGAAGACGGCACGGAAAATTCCACCTTCGCCTGGACCTACAACAAGCAGTCGCACGTGATGACCATCACCGACGACGAAAACCTCAACGGCACGATGACCATCACCAAGCTCACCGATAACGTGCTCGACGTGATTTTCACCATGACGGACGAAGGCCAAACCATGTCAATGCCCTTCACCTTCTACGTGGAGGAATAAAAAGTTTCCCAGCATAACACACAAAAAACGTGCAGGCTATCCTGCACGTTTTTTTTATGGGGGCGAACGATGGGGCGAAGTCTTCTGACTTCGCTTGCGCGGCTTTACGGGCGCTTCTGCGTGAAGAACATTTCTGATAATTCAAGAACATTTATGTTCAAAGAATAATTCATGGCCAATTTATGGTCCATTCATGATAATTCATGTTTTAAAAAACATTCTCGCGCAAGCGAGCTCGGGAGAGCTCGCCCCCATCGTTCGCCCCTATAGAGGGTGCCCCCTACCGCAACTGACATTTTATATATCTTATAAACACCGTTTCTCCGAAAAACTTCGTACATTTGCACCCGATTTTAACGACAGAGGACAGATTTGGCTGCTTGCAACCTCTCAAAAACAATGCTAAAACTCATGCCGACAGCACCTTGCCGACACACCCCGACGCAACGATGCCCGCCGCATGGAGCAACAAGTTTTGACACGAATAAGCCACTAAGCTGAACCACCTCTGCCTGCTCCCACACACACGGAAGCAGGCCTTTTTATTACCCACACAACATTATCAACACACAAACAAAAGATGGGATACCTCTTTACATCCGAATCGGTGTCGGAAGGACACCCCGACAAGGTGGCAGACCAGATTTCTGACGCCGTGCTCGACTCGTTGCTCGCACAGGACAGCAACTCGAAAGTAGCTTGCGAAACGCTCGTTACCACCGGACAGGTGGTAGTGGCCGGAGAAGTAAAGTCGGAAGGCTACGTAGACCTTCAGAAGGTGGTACGCAAAACCATCGCCCGCATCGGCTACACCAAGGCCGAGTACAAGTTCGAAGCCGAAAGCTGCGGCATCTTCAGCGCCATCCACGAACAGAGCGCCGACATCAACCGCGGCGTGGACCGTGCCAACCGCGAAGAACAGGGCGCAGGCGACCAGGGCATGATGTTCGGCTACGCCAACAACGAAACCGACACCTACATGCCCCTTCCCCTCTCACTCGCCCACGACATCGTTTATGTTCTCGCCGAAATTCGCCGCGAAGGAAAGGTGATGACCTACCTCCGTCCCGACTCGAAGAGCCAGGTGACCGTAGAGTACGACGACAACCACCGCGCACGCCGCATCGACACCATCGTGGTCAGCA
The DNA here is from genome assembly GCA_963600165.1 of Christensenella sp. UBA1685. Classification (GTDB taxonomy): domain Bacteria; phylum Bacteroidota; class Bacteroidia; order Bacteroidales; family Bacteroidaceae; genus Alloprevotella. Next base: position 10,345 of record CAVCAV010000042.1, read on the forward strand.
CACAGCACGACGAGTTCATCTCCGCAGAAGAAGCCGGCTCGCAGGAAAAGGCCGACGAACTCATGCTCGCACAAATTCGCCGCGACGTGGAAGAAATCCTCATTCCCCGCGTCATCGAAGAGCGCGTCAACACCCCCGAAATCAAGGAACTCTTCCACAAAGGCGACATCAAATACTACGTCAACCCCACAGGCAAGTTCGTCATCGGCGGTCCCCACGGCGACACCGGCCTCACCGGCCGTAAAATCATCGTCGACACCTACGGCGGCAAGGGCGCACACGGCGGTGGCGCATTCTCCGGCAAGGACCCCTCGAAGGTAGACCGTTCCGCAGCCTACGCCGCACGCTACATTGCCAAGAACATGGTGGCAGCCGGCGTGGCCGACGAAATGCTCGTCCAGCTCTCCTACGCCATCGGCGTGGCCGACCCCGTCAGCGTATACGTCGACACCAACGGCCGTTCGCACGTCAACATGACCGACGGCGAAATTGCCGAACACATCAAGACCCTCTTCCGCCTTCGTCCCGCCCAGATCGAAGCCGACCTCAAGCTCCGTCAGCCCATCTACGAAGAGACCGCCTCGTACGGCCACGTAGGCCGCGAAAGCAAGACGGTGGAAAAAGAGTTCGAACTCCCCAACGGCGAAACCGTGCGCCGCAAGGTGGAACTCTTCACCTGGGAACGCCTCGACCGCGTCGACGACGTGAAGAAAGCCTTCGGACTTTAATAATGTTCTTCATATAGACAACCATCCCAAATGTGCTATGCGCGGCGAGCGGCCTGAAAGGCCACCACTCGTAAGCCCAGGTCACGGAACGAAGTGACGCGGCCTGGGTGTATGTAGACGATAATGTCGCGGGCTGAATTGAAAATCGGCGGCCGAAGGGAAAGCCAAAGCCCACCACATCAACCGCACAAGCATTCTTTCTCCAAAAACTACGCAATGAACATCACAGTTTACAGCGCTTCGAGCGGCCAGGTGCCCGCACGTTACGTAGAAGCCGCCCAAGAACTGGGAACACTCATGGCAAAGGCCGGCCACACGCTCGTCAACGGTGCAGGACGCACCGGCTTGATGGGCGCGTGCACCGACGCCTGTCTCGCAGCCGGAGGAGAGGCCGTAGGCGTCATCCCGCAGTTTATGGTCGACCAGCACTGGGAACACACCGGCATGACCCGCCTCCACATCACCCCCGACATGCACACCCGCAAGGAACTCATGGCCGAAACCGGCGATGCCTGCATAGCCCTTCCCGGCGGAGTGGGAACGCTCGAAGAACTCCTCGAAATCATCACGTGGAAACAGCTCGGCCTCTACGTCAAGCCCATCGTGGTGCTCTCCACCGACCATTACTACGACGCACTCCTCGCCCAACTCGACAAAGCCGTAGGCGAACAGTTCATGCGGCCGCAGCACAGCGCCATCTGGAGCGTGGCCTATACCCCCGCCGAAGCCATCCGCCTCTGCGAAACCACACCGCTTTGGGACAAGTCCGTCCGAAAGTTCGCCGCAATGTAATAATCAACCTGTCTGCATGCTACAAGACTCTCTCCATCACGCCACACCCGCCGTTGCCGAACCTTACGACTTCGAAGCCTCGGCAACAGAATCGGAAGCCGCTTTGCCCGCTGCGAGGTGGCACCACCGCACGGTGGCTGCTGCAGACACCACGCCGCCCGACCCTCGGTTCATCAAGCCCCTTGCACCCGGGCAGCCCCTCACCATGAAACCCCAACTCATGGAGGACGGCTACTGGAACAACGGACTCATACGCTTCGAGAAGTCCGAACTGCTGCAAGAGCTCGACAGTGTGACGGGCATGAACCTCACCACCACCACGCTCAACGTCAGCGGAAAAGCCGGCGATCCCATTCCCTACAGGTTCCGCACGGACAACTTCGTCACCATCGTGCTCTTGCTGAGCTTCTTCCTCGTGGTGTGGGTAATCTCGCGTTCGCGCACCTTCCTCGAACACAGCGTGAAGGACTTCTTCCATCCCCGCTTGCGCGACAACCTCTTTGCCGAACGCACCGAAAACGAACTTCGCGGACAGCTTTTCCTTGTGTTCCAGACCTGCTTCGTGCTCGCCGTGCTCTTCTTCGACTGTACGCAAGAGCTGCAGCAGGAAGTGTTCAACCAAGTGTCGCCCTACAAGATACTGGGCATGAGCACCTTCTGCATCTGCATCTATTACGGCCTCAAAGTAGGACTCTACAACTTCGTCAACGCTGTCTTCTTCAATCGCGAACAGCGCTCGCGCTGGGCTGAGGCTTACATGCTCACCGTGCTCGCCCTCGGCGTCACGCTCTTCCCCGTGGCGCTGCTCGTAGTCTATTTCGATCTCAGTTTCGCCCATCTCATTTGGGTCACGGCAATAATATATGCCATAGACAAATTGTTGTTAATATTCAAAGCATATCACATATTTTTCCATTACCCATTCGGCTGGGTGCATTTAATTTTGTACTTTTGCACCCTCGAAGCGACACCCGCCTTAATTCTATGGCGAGCGTTAACCTACGCAAACAATATATTGCTGTCAGTCAATTAGTTAAACAACAGGGAACTTGAACCGTCGCACGACGCCTTCCGCAGGCATCCGATGCTTTTATGAGAGAAAAGACATCGTCGGGCAGCATCCCCCTTCAGTTCCCACCTCAGCCGAACAACCAAAGTAGTCCATGATCAAGAAGATTCTTGTTTCGCAGCCGAAACCTACTTCAGAAAAATCTCCCTACTTCGAGATTGCCGCCAAACACAACGTGGAATTCGACTTCCGACCCTTCATCAAAGTGGAAGGACTTACCTCACGCGAGTTCCGCGATCAGAAAATCCAGATTCTCGACCACACCGCCATCGTGTTCACCTCACGCCACGCCATCGACTTCTTCTTCACGCTTTGCAAGGAAATGCGCGTAGCTATCCCCGATGACATGAAATACTTTGGCATTTCCGAAACCATTTCGCTCTACATTCAGAAGTACGTGCAGTACCGCAAGCGCAAGGTGTTCTTCGGAAGCACAGGAAAATGGCCCGAGCTCGTTGCCGTCATGGCCAAGCACAAGACGGAGAAATACCTCGTTCCCCTTTCTGACGTGCACAACGACGACATCGCTACCATGCTCGACGCCAAAAAGCTCAAGCACACCGAGTGCGTCATGTACCGCACCGTTTCGGAAGAGTTTCCCAAGGACCAGCCCCTCGACACCGACATGGTGGTGCTCTTCACCCCCGCCGGCGTAGACTCGCTCCTCCACAACTATCCCAACTTCAAGGAACTCGGCACCAAGCTCGCCTGCTTCGGTCCCGCCACCAAGAAGGCAATGGAAAATGCCGGACTCGATGTGGAACTCAGCGCTCCCACCGAAGCCGCCCGCTCCATGACCACAGCGCTCGACATCTATCTCGACGAGCACAAGGCATAACATTCCTTATTATTACAACAGACAATGTGAGAACGTGAAGCGTTTCGCATTGCAGCACGCACCGAACGGGTGTGGCGGCAAGCGGAATTCACATTCTCACATTTGTTCTTTTTCTACCCTCGAAAAATGAAAGTCTACACATTCCCCAAAGCCGAACACCTGTGCCTGAAGCGCGAAATAGAAGCCCTCTTCACCGCAGGAAGCGCCTCCATGACCGCCTTTCCGCTGCGCCTGACTTTCCGCCCTGCGGAGCGTCCGGCCGAAGAACCGCAGGTGAAGGTGATGATGAGTGTGTCGAAACGCCATTTCAAGCACGCCGTTGACCGCAACCGTGCCAAAAGGCAAATGCGCGAAGCCTATCGTCTGCAAAAGGCCACCGTGCTGCGCAACCTTCCCGAGGGAAAAGCCTACAGCGCCGCTTTCATCTGGTTGTCCGACACACCGCAGCCCACGCAACTCGTCTTCAAACGCATGGGAAGCCTTCTTCACCGCATGGCGGAACGCATAGCCAAAACGGCTGCTGCCGAACAAACCCAACAAGGCGCATGAAAAGCGAAGCCCATTCTCCAAAAAAGAAAAACGGAACGGGCCGCAAGGAAGTGAAACGAAACTTCGTTGCCGCTTTCTTGGCAAAAGCGCTCATCTGTCCCATCCGTTTCTATCAGCGCTACATTTCACCCCTTACGCCGCCCTCGTGCCGCTTCACGCCCACCTGTTCCCAATATGCTGTGGAAGCGCTGCAGAAGCACGGACCCGTAAAAGGACTTTATCTCGCCGTCAAACGCATACTCCGTTGCCATCCCTGGGGCGGACACGGATACGACCCCGTTCCTTGACGGCATTCTTATAGATATACTCTCAATGGATTTCCACACCCACAACCTCAACGCTCCGGCAGGCGAAGCCATCGTGAATCTACCGCAAAGCTGGACGGAGAGTCCCGAACTTTTCGTTCCTCGCCAAGGCGTGTGGTATTCCGCAGGACTCCACCCCTGGTGGACCGACAATGCAAACGCGACAGACCGCATCATGGCGAATCTGCCGCGTTTGCTCGTTCATCCCCAAATAGTAGCCCTCGGCGAATGCGGACTCGATGCCTTGCGCGGAGCACCGTTGGACATGCAGGAACAACTGCTACTCGAGCAGCTACGATGGGCCGAAGAGTTTTCGCTTCCCGTTACGCTCCACATCGTAAAAGCCTTCGACAGGCTGCTTCATATTTGCAAAACATTTCCCCACACCATGCAGTGGACCGTACACGGTTTTCGCGGCAAACCCGCCCTGGCCGAGCAACTCCTCCAAGCGGGACTCGACCTTAGTTTCGGCACAAAACGCAATGCACAATCGTTCGCCCTCACCCCTCCCTCGCGAAGGCACGAAGAGACCGACGAGGACTATGGGCCGAGAGAGTCGTCGCTCCTCAATTGAGCGTTTGAAAAGAAAAATCGAAAAAAAGTAGGGCAACGCTGTAACTTTTCCGCAACTCGTCCGTCTTTGAATATAGAAAGCCAAAAATGAAACAAATAGATTTCCGCCGCGACCTGCTCCCGCTGAAGGACAAACTGTTCCGACTGGCCCTACGCATCACGCTCAACGCACAGGAAGCGGAGGACCTGACGCAGGACGCACTCATAAAAGTGTGGAACAAGCGCGACGCGCTCGGCGAGGTGGAAAATCTCGAGGCTTTCTGCTTGACCGCCTGCCGCAACTTGGCGCTCGACCTCATAGCCCGCAAAGAACGGGAAACGCTCTCGCTCGAAACACCCGGCATAGACGCTTCCGACAACGGACGCACGCCGGAAGAGGAACTTGAGCACCAGGACAAACTGCAGCGGGTGCACCAACTTTTTCAAGCCTTGCCCGAAGCGCAACGCACCGCCATGCAACTGCGCGACATAGAAGGTCTCTCCTATGCCGAAGCCGCAGAAGCCATGCGGCTGAGCGAAGCAGCCTTCAAAGTTACCCTCCACAGGGCGCGCAAAACCATCAAGGCACAATACGAAAAGATTGAAAACTATGGACTATAAATATATTGAACAACTGCTTGCCCGCTATTGGGAATGCGCCACCTCGCCCGAGGAGGAAAGCATTCTGCGTGCATTCTTCAGCCAAAAGGACGTTCCTGCGGAGCTGGAGAAGTACAAGAGTCTGTTCGTATATGAAGACTCGCAGGCCAAGCTCCATCTCGACGAAAGTTTCGACGAACGTGTGCTTGCCGCAGCCGGCATCACAGAGGAGAAGCAAGAAGAAGCTTCGCCCAAGGTGGTAAAGATAGGCCACGTGACGCTCGCCACCCGCCTTCGTCCCCTTTTCCGTGCTGCTGCCGCCGTAGCCATCGTCACCTTGCTCGGCACTGCCGCCCAGCATTCCTTCAACCGTCAGGACGAAACGCCCGCAGGTTGGGACTACAACGGCCAGGCCTACAAGGACTCCTACGACGATCCGCAAAAAGCCTACGAGGCCGGCATGAAGGCCCTTGAAATGTTCAAGCAAGGTCCGCAAACCGCCGCCGTCGACTCCGCCCATACGCAGAGCGAAAAACTCCAACTCAACCAGAAGGACTGATGAAACGCACACTTTCGCTTTTCCTCGTGCTCCTTTTAAGTCTCACCACTTGGGCACAAAATGAACAGGATTTCGCTTCGCGGTTCATGTCGCTCTACGGCAAAGGCACCACGCTCACTTGCACCACAGTGAGTCCGCTCATGATGGAACGCATGCTTCGTCTTCCTTCTGTTGAGGACAACGAACAGACGCGCCAAGTGCTTCAGCAACTCAAGTCCATCCGTCTGGTGAGCAACACCGACGCCGCCGAAACCGCCAAGCTCTACGGCCACGCCGTCAACCTCGCCCAGCGCAACAAGGCACGTTACCGCCTGCAGTGCGAAGAGGACGACAAAAAGCTCTACACCCGCAAAAGAGGGAACGTCGTGGTGGAAATGGTGCTCCTCATGAAGCAGAACGGACACCTTTCCCTCGTCAACCTGACGGGAAACATGAGCGACAAGTTCATGGAACAGATTCTGCGCATTTAGGGAATCTTCCTTCCGTGCACTTCCTACAAGAAACAATCAAGCCAAAACAAAACATACGCTGCCCCAGGCTCCGAAAGGCGGAGCCGAACCCCATTTCTTTTAAGTAAAACAAGTCTTTTCAAAACAATCAATTCCGCGACGCTGCACCCACCGCCACAAGGCGCCCGCCTTTAGCCTTTCGCCGGCCAACTGCAGCAGTCAGGTTTCAGTTCTCTCCAACCCCCGTCCAGTGGGACGACATGAAGCAAGATAAATAGGGAAGTCGCTTCGCACCGAACAACCGGCGAAGCAACTTCCCTTTATCTTTTGTGTAAAGTATAGTAGTAACGTATAGACCAATACGCCAACAAATAAGCGTAAAGTTCTTTCGTAACGGATTTTGCGCGGCTAGCGGCCTGAAAGGCCACCACTCGTAAGCCCAGGTCACGGCACGAAGTGACGCG
>CAVCAV010000043.1:0-5859 GCA_963600165.1 Christensenella sp. UBA1685
GAGGTATCAATGGTTCTTTGGCTTTCCTCAATATAAAGAGGAGCGGTATCATCTTTGCCAATTCTTCAGTAAAGCCGACTCCACAAACATACCCGAGGACATTAATAGGGAATGCGGACTCAATGAAAATGTAGAACGGATTGACTCGCGGCAAGCCCATGATGTCCCATGCCACAAACACACAGAGTTGCGTTAGGAAGAATACGCTTAATGTCGTCTTTAGTTTAACCTGACTGGTTTTGAAACAAGCATAGAAGAACAATCCCCAAATGATGGAGAAATAAAGCGACACCTCATAGAACAAGAAAAAGCCACCCAAAGGAATGTTCATGATTAACATAGGAAGCAAGCCTACCAATGCCAATATCAAGAAGCGTTGGTCGGACAAGAAAAGTCTTGAAAACAATTTGGCTTTCGGAAATATCAGTTCCGAACCAATAGCCGACAATTGCGACAAAACATTCCCTTTGTTTTGGACATGACATTTCAGGTGGGCTTGTTTTAGATAGAAGCTTACCGTTCGTTCAAGGCTATCGCCGTCTGCAATAGCCTTATCTTGTCTTAGTATCTGTCCGTTGTTTACATATGAGAGTAAAGTTCGCTCATCATATGGCCCGAAGCGCTGGTTGTTTCTTAATATGTAGACTCTCATACGTTATCTAATAAATATTGTACAATGGGATCAACGATGTCAGAAGTTACCAGAGTTTATGATAGTTTGAAATTATGGTCGCGCAGGCGAACCGTGAACGCCCTCTATGGGGGCGAACTATGGGGGCGAGCTCTCCCGAGCTCGCTTGCGCGATATTACAGCGTTTATTGTGCTGCGCTTTGAAACTTCGCGCAAGCGAAGTCTGGAGACTTCGCCCCCATCGTTCGCCCGACTTCGCGCTCTACGCGGCCTGCGCCATCCATGGAAGCGAAGTTTTGAATCGTTGCATTCTACCCAAGGAGGTGAGTTATTTCGTGTCTACTAATTTATAAATTAGCAGACCCTAATCTAATTTTTTACGAGTTGAACAATTATCAATCTGCCTCCCTGGCTCTTGTCGAGGAGAATTTGGCGGCCGTCGGTGAGGGGCACGAACTGGCCGATGGGTACGGGCTTCTTGTCGGTGACGTCGTACATGTCAGGCAGGCGGCGGTTGATGAGGATCCACTGTCCGTTGTGGAAATGGAAGTCGCCAACGGGCCTTTTGTCGTCGGCGCTCGTCTTCTCGTTAGGCGCCACGAGGTTGTTGGAGTGCCAGCGGTAGAGCGTCTGCTTGTCGTAGACCATCAGGCGGTAGCGCTCCGATATGAACTTGCCGTGCGAGGGCGCATAGTAGAAGTTGAGTACGGGCAACTGGCCTTTGTAGCCCGTTCCGCAAAACGGGCAACGGGGCTTCGTGGTGTTGTCGAAGACGTACCAGTGGGCACCGCACTGCGGATTCTGGCAGGGCTGCACAAGGTCGCAGGTCTTCACGAGCGCCTCTTCCCATTGCAGCGCCGAAGGACGGGCCGACGGATTGTGGAGGCCGTCGATGAACGCCTTGTCGAAAAGTTCCTTCAAGTAGGGGCCGCATAGGGTGTAAGGCATCTGCGCCGGGTCGCCCTGCGGGAGCTGCGCCTTAATAAGTTGGGCGGGCTTCACGCGGTTTGTCTTGTCGGTGGGGTGCTCTATGAACAATGCCTTCGAACCGTAGCGCATGTCGTCGTCCTTCTGCGGGTCGTCCACGTCCCACACCTTGCCGCCGTCCAAGGGGTGGCGGTTGAGAAGGAAGGTGTAGATGAGCACGGCGAGCGCATGGCGGTCGGTCTCTATCTTGGGAAGGTTCTTCTTCGGGTCGTCCACCTTCAGCTTCTTGGTGGCGAGCACTTCGGGGGCAATGAAGCCGGGCGTGCCCACCACTTCGGGCGGAAACTTGTGGGGAACAACCAGGCCGTCGCAGTCGATGATGCAAGCGTTGCCGCTCAGGGGGTCGACCAGCACATTGTTGTACGAAAGGTCGGAGTGGGCAAGGCCGGCGGCATGAAGGCGGCGAATGGCGCGGGCTATCTTCAGGCACATGTGAAGGCGGTCGAGAAACGTGCCTTTCTGGTCGGCGGGCACGAACTTGTTGAAGAGCTTGGCGGACGAAAACCACTTGCCGTTCTTTTCCTGTCCGTTTTTGATGAACGGCCAGGAGTCCGCCACGCCGCTGAAGAAGAACTTCTTGTCGTAGAAGGGTATGACAATGCCGGTGAGGCCTTTCCATTCCACTATTTTGGTGGGCCAGGCAAAGAACTGTTTCCAGTAGTCGCCGGCGCTGTCGGCGGTGAAAATCTTCTTGCGGTGAACGTTGACAATGTCGTTGAGGCGGGCCTTGTCGTTGGCGCTGACGGGCTTGCGGTAAAACGCCACGACGTAGGTTTTGTCTGTGGAGAAATAGACGTCCTTCACACCGCCTTGAGCCTTTATTTCGTCGAAAAACTCAACCGCGGTGCCGTCGGTCGCCGTGAGTGTCACTTTGTTTGCCATAACTTACTCGCTTTCTAAAGGTTCTACGATGTTCTGCTCCGCAACCTCTTTCGTGCGCTCCGCAACCTCTTCCGCGGGAGACAATTCGGTATGCTCTTCTGCTGCAGGCTCATCTTCAGAAGCCTCAGCGGGAGGGTCGCCCTCGTAGAGAATGGCTATTGTGCGGTCGTCGTGGTTGCCCGGCGACCAGAAGTCGAGCCATTTGAGAAGCTGGTCTTTCGTCTCCTCGTTGTCGTCGGTCAGTTCCACGCCGTTCTCTCTGAGGTCGTCCCACAAGGCGTCCCATTTGTCGGGATTGTTGAGGTTGGCGTCGGTCTCGAATTTGGGGTCGCTCACGCCGTCGCTCATAAGGAAGAGTGCCGTGAAGTCGTCCACGATGTAGAAACGCAGACGCTGGTAGAGCGCCTTTGCGTCCTTGAAAATCTCGGGCATGGTGAGGAAGCGGGTCTGCCCGGCATATTCCCCCTCGTCGGGCACGCCGAGAATCTTTGCGGTGTGCGCACGGCGGTCGTAGAGGCAGATGGCGCCGTCGCCTACCCAGAAGGAAGCGACGAACCAGCCGAAGCTGAAATTCTTGCAAATGGTGAGCAACAGCGTGGTGGCGTACGCCTTGGCCGGCTGCTTCATGGCGGCCGCCTCGGCATTGATAGCCTTGTGGGCCTTGAATGCGGCGGTGCCCACAATGCTGTAGATGTAGTTGCCCACGGCCTTGCGTGCCTCTTCCTCCGATTCGTCCTTCAGCCGGTCGTATTCGGCAATGGCTGCTTCGAAAGCTTCGCTGTCGATCAACTGCAGTTTGCAATGGTCTACGGCTACGTCGCAGGCTATCTGCGAACCTTTACGGGAAAACTTGGCGCTTCCTGCGCCGTCGGCCACGGCCATGATGTACCAGCCGTTGTTCATATGCTCCATACGGAAATGGTCGTCGCGCGGCTTGCCCTCCTGGGCATGGCTGCGGCCGCGCTTGCTGGCTGCCACTATGTCCTTTTGCGGAGTGCCGTCGGGCAAAGCCTCAACCTTTACATAGGCGTTCTGCGTGTCGGCCTTCTCGTATTTCGGCTCGGGCATATGCTCCCAATCGACGGGAAGGTTCTTCCACAACCTGCGCGGGTCCTGGTTGATGACGAAGGGTATCTTCTTTTCCAGCAAAGGACGGTCGGCGGGCATGTCGATGCCCTTGAACGTGTAGCACAAGGTCAGCTCGAAGGTAGACTCCGCCATGCGGCCGTCTTTGCGGAACGACTCCAGCGAGGGCTTGCCCGCAATGGTAAAGCTCTTGCCGTCGGGAGCTACGGTGAGCGACAATCCGTGTGTGTCCGGGGCAAGTCCATTCACTTCCTTCAGACTTATTTCCACATTGGGCAGCAAGGGAGAAGCCAGCTCGGGCATCTGCACCGTTTGGGCGTATTCTTGGGTTTCCTTGGCGTTGGGAATGCAGAGATTCCACTTGATCTCGTTTTCCGCCATTTTCACTTTGTCCATGATGTATTCGTCGTATAGTCCCCAAAGCTTGCCGGAGAGGAAGCGGAGAAATCTCTCGGCTTTCTCCTCGTCTTTTGTGCCAATGAGGGTTTGCAATGCTTTTTCTATGTTCATGGTTCCTATCCTCTTCCACGTGAAATGTCCATACCGCCGTTGGCAATCTCGCCGAGCGTGCCTTGCATGCCGCACCAAGGGCACGACGTGGTCATTCCGTCGGTGCACATGATGCCTCCGCACTCGCAGACCACCACACCGAGCTGTGCGCCACAGCAGGGGCAAGCGGGCACACCGCGGAGCGACATGGTGTTGATGTAGCGGTTGGACTTGCCGTCGCTCATGCTGTTGTAGGTTTCCTCGTCAACGGGATAGGCGCCCACGAGCTTGAAGTCGGTGGCTTTCATGTGGAGCGCTTCCATACCTTCTATTTCAGAGAGGTGCTTGGCATACTTCACCAGATAGGTTTTCTTCGTATTGGAACACTTGCCCAGGAGAACCGTGAAGTTCTCGTCCACCACGCCGGCCTCCGCCGTGTCGACCTTTTCGAGATTGATGCCCGCAGTAGGCGCCAGGGCGAGCGAGTCGTCGCCGGCATCGGAAACGGAGACGCTTGTGGCTTTGATGGAAGCCGTCACCCATTTGAAGAATGCCTTGAAAGAGGTTTCGTCGGTTTCGTTGAGCCGGAGCACGTTGTCGGTTATCTGTCCGAGCACATGGGTGTCGGCGTTGTCGCCGATGGAAATGGCCACGAGGTTGGCCTTCCGGCTGTACTTCTGTTTCCATTTGGCAATGGCGGCGGAGGGATTGTCGGTGGGAGTGCCGTCGGTGAAGAGGAAGATGATGGGCTTCCAGTCGCCTTTCATCTCTTCGGTTGTCTTCACCACATTCTGGTCGATGTCGTCCATCAGAAAGTCCAAGGCTGCGCCAAGCGACGTGCCGCCACCGATGGGAAAGACGGGAGGATAGAACTTGTAGAGTTCGGTCAGCGGCGAGAGGCTTTTGGCTTTTCCGGCAAAGGCGATGATGGAAACGAATGCCGTTTCGAGGGCATAGGGGTCGGTGCGCAGTTCCTGAACAATCTGGCGCATGCCTTCTTCCACTTGCTTGATGGGTTCGCCGACCATCGACTCGGAAACGTCAACGACGAAATATACGGGTAATCTTCTCATGGTTTTAGGGGGTATTGTAATTAGACTTGTAAAGTTTTAGTCAAGAATTAGAGAATTATAGAATTTCCCTACTTGCTTCCATTGAATTAGCGAGAATGTCAGGAGGCATCGGCTTGCAAGCAAGCCTCCCCGCTGATGTTCCGAGCATGTGTCCGCTGCTTGACGTATGTCAAGCCGTCCAATAATTCTTGATTAGGGAAAATTCCAAAAAGGTTTTGCTAATTCTCCAATTCTCTAATTCTTGACTAAATACTTGCCGACTTATTTTTCATCGTTTCTTATTTGTCTTCTTTGACAATCATGGGGAGCGGACTCAGATAGACCTTGCCGGGCCCGGTGATTCTCATCAGGCTCAGGCCTTCTCCTCTCAGCATGTTGCCGAAGGACCAGCCGGCCTGTATCTGCGAGGTGTTGAAGCCGAAGAGAGCGACGATATGGTTTTCGTCGACTTCTATCGTTTCGCCATTGCCCAATATCTTTTCTATGGGCGAGCCGAGGGAGTCAAGGAATACGGTGGCATCGCCTTCTATCTTTTGGAAAGGGCCCATGCCGCCCAGCAAGCCTGCAATGCTGAGGTTGAGGCTGAGGTCGATTTTGTCCGTTGAAGCCACATAATGGCCGCGGCGGCAAACGAGGTTTTCGCCTCTCAGTCTTACCGGCACGAGGGAGCAGCGACTGCCCGAAAGCACCATCTTGCGCTCCGTGTTGGTG
>CAVCAV010000043.1:5869-17158 GCA_963600165.1 Christensenella sp. UBA1685
GTGTTGGTGGGGTTGTAGAAACTGATGATAAGAATGGACTCGCCGGACAATGCCGAATTCAACACACCGCCCAAAAGGTTGCCCAGTCCGCCACGGTTCGAGCTGGCTCCGTTAAACTCCACGTTGCGCTGCAAAGCCTCATCCACATAGACGATGCTTCCGCGCTCGGCGTAGAACGACTCGCCCGGCAACAGCGTCACCTCGAGCGTCTTGTATTCATATCCTACTATCTTGCAATTCATAGTTTCTTTGCGTTATATCACAACATTTACTTCAGTGGGCGGAGGAGGCAATTCGGCGCTGTCTGCTACGCCCATCGTGCGGCCGCCCTGCTGCACGTTGATCGTTACCCATTGGAAGAACTTCTTGAACGTGCTGCTGTCCATGGTGTCGAGCGTGAACACGTTGTCGGTCAACTTCTTCAAAGGCTCGGTCTTGGCTTTCGGACCTGCGGCACAGGCCACGATGCTGGTAAACTGGTGGGCCTTTACCTTTTGAATGGCTTCGTCGTAGACCATCAGGTCGGAAGGTTTGCCGTCGGTGAGGATGAAGAGCAACGGCATCCAGTCGCCCTTTTGCTCACGGCTGCCCATGTTGACTTCGCGGTCGTAGCAGTTGCAAAGCATGTTGAGCGCCGCACCGGTGTGGGTGGGGCCCGAGTCGGGACACACGATTTCGGGCAACTGCAAATTCTCCAAGTCGGTCAGGGGTAAGAGTTGCTTCACGTCCTTGTCGTAGGTGATGATGCTGATGCAGGCCGTTTCCAGGGCATAGGGGTCGAGGCGGAGCGAGGCTATCATGTCGGAGAGTCCCACTTTCACAGACTCTATCGGCTCGCCCTTCATCGAACCGCTGGTGTCGATAAGTATGTATACTGGTAATCTTCTGCTCATAATTTCCGTTTGAAATAACAGGCCGGGTGTGCCCTTTCGCTGGCATCGCCCGGCCTTTTTTTCATCTTGTCTCCTATACCACGATGTTGACCTCAGGCGGGGGAGGAGGCAACTCGCTCATGGTGGTGGCTTCGGCGGCCGTTTCTTCTACGGACTTGCTGCTTGTGCTGATGGAAGCGGAAACCCACTTGAAGAAAGCCTTGATGGTGGCGCTGTCGGCGGTGTCGAGCTGCACCACGTTCTCCGTGATTTGCTTCAGCGTGTTGGTGTTGGCGCCTTGGCCGGCGGCACAGGCCACTACCATGCCGCACTTGCGCTTCTTGAACTCTTCAAGTCCCTTGGCGATGGTGTCGGTGGGCTCGCCGTCGGTCATGATGAACACCAGCGGACGCCAGTCGCCCTTCACCTCGGCTGTGGTCTTGGTGATTTCGCAGTCGATCTTCTGCGACAGGAGTTCCAGGGCGCCGCCCAGTGCGGTGCAGCCGCTTGCTTCGATGTTGGGTTGCTGGAAAGCGGCAAGCTCTGTGAGCGGAGTCACTTGCTGGGCTGTGGTGTTGAATGTGATGATGCTGATATACGCTGTTTCCAGCGCATATGGGTCGCTTCGCAGTGTGGAGATGAGCGTTTGCACGCCGTTCTTCACGGCCTCGATGGGTTCGCCATACATGGAACCCGACGTATCAAGGAGGAGGTATACGGGTAATCTTCTCATTTTGTTTTTCTATTTAGAATAATCTCTTGCCACGCGCACAATGGTCTGGGCAATGAAGCGGTCTTCAAAGGCGTCGCCGATGGCAGCGAACTTCCATTCGCCGTTGCGGCGGTAGAGCTTGCCCATGATAAGGGCGCGCTTGCCGGCGCATTCGGTTTGTGTGGCCACGTCGTAATGTGCAAAAACTTGCTTGGGCGGGCGGTCAGGCGTTCCTTCGAACATACGGATGGAAGCGTAGGGAATTCCGGAGAAGTCGCCGCTGTACTCGTTGTTGTTGTAGATGTTCAGGAAGAACACGATGGAGTTGACGCGCGGACTGACGCGGTTCAGGTCGACGGTGATGATTTCGTTGTCGAGACCGTCGTCGCCGTCCTGGTCGCCGGTGAGGTCGTCGCCGGTGTGGTGCAGGGCGCCGTCGGCGGAGGTGAGTTTGCCTTGGGGCAACTGGCCGTTGAAGCGGTAGAGCGGCGACCAAATGTGGTCGACCACATTGCCGTTAGCGTCGAACATCAGGCAGCTAAGGTCCAAGTCGACGTCGACTACTGTTTTGCTGAGGCCAAAGAATGATTTCTTTACAATGGCTCCCCAATTGCATCCTACACAGAAGTTGGTCAATTTTGAGCCGCTCTCTTTTTCAAGATTGATGCGCTGTCCTTTTTCTAATCGTATAGCCATAATTTCATACTTTTTTGTTGAAGAGGTTATTGAGAAGCCCGCCTTTGTTCCACGCGAGATTGATGACAATTTCATCGTTCAGCAGACTTCCGGACGGGGATTTCTCCAATACGATGGGTATGGTTTACGCATATTTGTCAACGAGACCCTGAAGCCCGGATTTGTTGCCGTTGCCGATGGCTTCGAACTTCCATCCGCCGTTGTGGCGATAGAGGCGTCCGAACTCTACGGCTGTTTCTATGGAGAAGTCTTCGTCGAGGTCGTAGCGGGCAATATCTTCGTTGGTCACGGCATTGTAGATGCGGATGTAGGAGTTGCGGACCTGACCGAAGTTCTGCCGGCGTTCATCGGCCTTATATATAGTGGCGGTGAAGAGAATTTCCTGCACCTGCGGGTCAACCTTCGTGAGGTCCACGTTGATGGTTTCGTCGTCGCCTCCGTCGCTGTTGCCGCCGGTAAGGTCGTCGCCGGTCGATTCCACAGCGCCGTCGGGCGACTTCTGGTTATTGTAGAACACGAAATACTCGTCGGCGGGAATCTTTCCGTTTGCTCCCAACATGAATGCGGAGGCATCCAAATCGAAATCGTAGCCTGTTCCCTGGTTGGGGTCCCATCCGAGACCTACTCCTACAAGCGTCAGCCCTTTGTCCATGCTGATGCGCTGTCCTTTTTCAAGATTGATTTTACTCATGGTTGTAAACTTTTTGGTTGGTTTGTTTCTTGTTTCTGGTGCAAAGTTACGCCGTCCGGCCAGGGCCGTCGGGTTTTCGCAAACGTTGCAGTCAACGGCGGCACAAAGAGCGCCATTGGCGCTGCAACCTTACAGTGCGGTTCTACAAAGCCGAAATGCGCCGCCAGCGTTCCGACTCGGAAAGCGGCACGACATCGGTCTCTTCGTCGTCGCAGCAGCAACACAGGTCGGCAGGTATGCCCACTCCGTAATTGCCGAACTGGTTACGCTTTATGGTATAGTCCTCCACATTGTAAAGAACGGCGCCCAGCTTCTGAATTTGGCGCTTGAGGCGGCTTACCATCGGGTTGCGAATATCTGAATTTACAATATCGGGAATTTTCTCTTCTCCTCCACCGAACATCCGGTATATGGCATTGTATTTCTGCTGAATGGCAGCCATGCGTTTCTCATGGCGTTCCAGCTGCTTTGCCGACGCAGGTTTGCTGAAATTGATGCCGCCGCATCTCGACTCCATCAGAAACAGGGCATAAAGCGCCTTTTCCCTGCGGTGGACGCCTTCAATCTTGGCGTCGGCCTCGGGGAAACGAATCTGTTCGGCCAAAGTGTCTACCACAACGCAGCTTCTCACGCCCTTGCGCAGCATAAGTATGTCGAACACCTGCTTGTAGAAGCCCCGGTACACGAAGCGTCCTTTTTCTTCTTTCAAATAGTTGAGATGGTCGTTGTGGTAGTTCTCCGAAAAGAGGTCCAATATATCCCTGATGCTCTGCAGCACATCGTCGTCGATTTCCACCAAAAGGAAATTGCCGATTTGGCGGTCGTTTACCGACGAGTTTCCGATTTTCATCATCACCGACGGATTCACGCACTCCAGTTCTCCGACGTTCAGCTTGGCAGCGAGCTGTTCCTTGCAGAAGTTCGCCGTGGAAAGGTCGCGCAGGTGGTGGGCTATAAGCCGCAGGCGCTCCTCGCTGGCTTTGGGGTAAAGGAACTCGGACATATACAGCAGGTCGGCTTCGGGAATGCTCCGGTAGTGCTCGGAAAGTTTGGGAAGGTAAACGAAGTCGAAACCGGACAAGCGGACCTCTGTACATATCTCGCGGTAGTGCGATTCTATCTGCCGGTTAATCGTCTCGTCATACTCGCTTTCCACGTAGATAATCTGCGACTCCTCAAAGTTGAGACTTGACGTATCAATGGAAAGTACGCTTACCTGCCTGTCCGTATCCGCCGACAGGCAGTTGCGTATGGCAAGGATAAACAAAGCTTCCTCGCGTGCACAGAAATCGTCGGACATGGCCACGTTCATAAAGTCGCCGAGCAAGTCGGTTTTCAAGCCGTTGTCCGACGCCGACAACTCGTCAAGGGCTTTGGCAAGCGTGTAGGACGCAGCCAGTTCCTCGTCTTCTTTCTTTATACCATATTTTTTGCGGAGGCTTTGCAGAAACGATATTTCACGGGTATCAATTATGCCGTCGGCTTCAATCAGATCGGTGATGATGCGCATGATGCTGGCTCTTTCAGACTGTTTCATGTGGCGTTAAGGTGTTTGTTTCCTCCATATTTTAGAAAGGGAAACGGTTAGTGATTTTTCCTTCGTTTTACAAGGATGCGTGATTTTCGCCGGCAATTTAACAAATCTGGGGGGGCGGGCAATTTTTTCTGCAAAAATCTTTTTCAACGCGCATAAATTAGTCTTTGAAGGCGTAGCGCATGGGAGCGAACCACCTATGGAGGCGAACGATGGGGGCGAGCTCTCCCGAGCTCGCTTGCGCGAACAATAATTCTTGACCATTTCGTGAACAGTCTGTTCACAAAAACAATTTATGGAAATTCATGGTTCATTCGTGGTAATTCGTGTTCAAAAAAAAACGACAATTTCGTTTAAAAGCCGCGCAAGCGAAGTCAAGAGACTTCGCCCCCATCGTTCGCCCCCATAGGTGGTTCGCCCCCATCGGTTGCCCACTTCGCACTCCAACCTACCGAAATCGCCGCCCGCAGCAAAGTCTTTTTAGCAGAAGTTTTGAGTTTCAGCACAGTTGCACTAACTTTGCTTGGCGAAGATGCGTACCGGCGCATTACGCACGTTGCAAAACCTACGCAACGCACCCTATTTTCCACACCCATTCCCCCAACCGCCACACCCATGCGCTTCAGCGACGTTATCGGACAAGGCGAAGCAAAACGACAGCTCCGCCGCATGACAGACGAAGGCCGGCTGCCCCACGCCCTGCTCTTTGCAGGCCCCGAAGGCAGCGGCAAACTGCCCATGGCCCTCGCCCTCGCCAACCGCCTGCTCTGCAAAAGTCCCACGCCCGAAGGCGAACCTTGCGGAGCTTGCGCCGGATGCCGCATGGCAAGCAAACTGGCACACCCCGACCTCCACTTCTCCTACCCCGTGATAAAAACGGGCACCACTTCGAGCACACAGGTCGTCAGCACACAGTACATCGACGAATGGCGCGAGCAGATAGCCTCGTCGCCCTACTTCAGTCTGCAGCAATGGTTGCGCCGCATCGGTGTGGAAAACCAGCAGTCGCTCATCAACGTGGCCGAAGCCAACCGCCTCATCGACGAACTCAGCCGCGTGAGCAGCCAGGGCGGCTACCGCGTGGTAGTCATGTGGGAAGCCGACCGCATGAACGAAGCCACGGCAAACAAAATGCTGAAGATTCTTGAGGAACCGCCTTCGCAGACCGTTTTCGTCCTCACCACGAGCCATCCCGAACGCCTTCTGCCCACCATTCTGAGCCGCACGCAGCGCATAGACTTTCCGCCCCTTGCCGCCGCCGACATGGCCGCCGCGCTCCAAAGCCAGGCGGGACTGGAAGCCGACGACGCCATGGTGGTGGCACGCGCCGCAGAGGGAAGTTTCACGAAGGCGTGCGAACAGGTGACGCGCGATGCCGACTCGGCACAATACTTCGACATGTTTGTGCTCTTCATGCGCCTCTGCTACATGAGAAAGATACGCGACCTCAACGAATGGGCCGCCAACATGGCCGGCTGGGGACGTGAAAAGCAGAAAGCCTTCCTCGAATATGCCCAAAGGCTCATCCGCGAAAATTTCATGTACAACTTCCACCTCCCCGAGCTCAACTACATGACGCGGCAGGAAAGCGACTTCTCGAAAAACTTTGCACGCTTCGTCAACGAGCGCAACGTCATCGGACTCATGGAAGAACTCTCCGCCGCCGAGCGCGACATCGTGCAGAACGTCAACGGCCGCATGGTCTTTTTCGACTTCGCCCTGAAGGTCATCATGCTCCTCAAGCAGCAATAGTCCCCGAACTCTCTGGCTTTCACAAAGCCACACAACATATATACACTCCCTATTCTACATTATGAACGAATCGCAACAAGAGATACTCAACCCCGCCACTGAAACCGCTGCCGAAACGGGCGAAAAGGCGTATCCCCACTGCTGCCACGACGAGGGCAACGGCGAGTCCGCCTGCACCAACGACTGCGGCAACTGCCAAGGCGAAAGCTGCCCCCACTGCCAGTGGGGCGACGCCTCGCTCCGCGGCATTGCCGCCTGCGGATGCGGACGCTCCGACCACCAGCTCAACACGTTCGACTACCTCGCCGACGTGCCCGGAAACACCGACATGACGGACTACGTGGAAGTGCAGTTTAAAAACACCCGCAAAGGCTTCTACCGCAACGACAACCACATCGACCTTGTGAAAGGCGACACGGTGGCCGTGGAAGCACAGCCCGGCCACGACATCGGCGTGGTGACGCTCACCGGAAAACTCGTGATGCTGCAGATGCAGAAGGCAAACCTCAAGCAGGGCACCGAAATAAAGCGCGTGTACCGCAAGGCACGTCCGGGCGACCTCGAAAAGTACGAAGAAGCCAAAGCCCGCGAGCACGACACCATGATACGCGCCCGACAGATTGCCAAGGACCTCGAACTGCAGATGAAGATTGGCGACGTGGAATATCAGGGCGACGGCAACAAAGCCATTTTCTACTACATTGCCGACGCTCGCGTAGACTTCCGCAAACTCATCAAAGTGCTTGCCGACACGTTCCACGTGCGCATAGAAATGAAGCAGATTGGTGCCCGTCAGGAAGCCGGACGCATTGGCGGCATCGGTCCTTGCGGACGCGAACTTTGCTGTGCCACCTGGATGAAAAACTTCAGTTCGGTGAGCACGGCCGCCGCACGTTTCCAGGACATCACGCCCAATCCGCAAAAGCTTGCGGGTCAGTGCGCCAAACTCAAGTGCTGCCTCAACTACGAAGTGGACGTCTACATGGAAGCCGCCAAAGCCCTTCCCCAGCGCAACATCCAACTCGAGACGGCCGACTCCACCTACTACTACTTCAAGGCCGACACGCTCGCCGGACTCGTCACCTACAGCACCGACCGCCGCATGGCCGTCAACCTCGTGACCATCACCACCGACCGTGCCGCAGAAGTAATCCGTCTCAACGCCGCCGGCGAAAAGCCGCTTACCCTCGAGCCCGACGGCCCGCAGGAACCCAAGCGCCCCGTCGACCTCGCCGAGCAGGACGACCTCACGCGCTTCGACAAGGCTCGCCGCAAGCAGAACCGCAACAACCGCAAGAACCGTGGGGAAAAGAACGGCGCCGACAAAGACGGCGAGCAGAAGTCTGCCGAAGGCCGCAACGAAAACCGCAACGAGCGCCGCGAACGCAAGGAACGCCGCAACGACGAGCGCAACGAGCGCAACGAACGCAACGAACGTCGCAACAGCGACGACAAGTCCCAGCGCCGTCAGCGTCCCAACCGCCAAAAGCCGCCGCGCGGCAACAACAAGGCGAACGACTGATGCCCTATGGAGGCGAAGTCTCCCGACTTCGCGCTCTACACGGAAGGAATTTCCTTATTTAGCGAATGCGAGGTCAGGAGACCTCGCTCCCATAGAGGGCGCACATTTTACCAATCAAAAAGACACCTCCAAATGACCAAGGTTCTGCGCTTGCTCTTCGCCATTGCCGTCTCCACGCTCCCCTTCACGGCATGCGAGCACAAACCCGTTTGCTTCTCCTACTGTTCCACCCCCGTGGAAGGATGGGAAAAAGGCGACACGCTCCGCTACCACGTGGACACGCTGCGACAGACCGGCCACTACACCATGAGCATCGGCATACGCAGTTCGTCTGCCACGCCCTACCCTTTCCAGTCGCTCTGGCTCGTGGTGCGCCAGCAGTGGCACAACCCCGAACAGCAACGCTGCGACACCGTGGAATGCACGCTCAGCAATGCCGACGGCGACATCACCGGCACCGGCGTGAGCCTGTACCAATACGAACTGCCGTTCACCGAGATGGACCTCAACGAAGGTGCCTCGGCCGACATCCGCATCACCCACCTCATGCGCACCGAAATGCTGCCCGGCATCACCGATGTGGGCATCAAACTCGTACGCCAATAATATTTTAATATAGAAACACCCCATACACAATGGAACTCATACTCAAGTCGCTCGACGACATGCCCGAAGCTGCCGCACAGTTCATCAAGGCCATCGACCAAAACACCGTCTTCGCTTTCTACGGAAAAATGGGAGCGGGCAAAACCACCTTCATCAAAGCCGTATGCGAAGGTCTCGGCGTGACCGACGTGGTAAACTCGCCCACCTTCAGCATTGTCAACGAATACCGTTCCGACACCACCGGCGAACTCATCTACCACTTTGACTTCTACCGCATCAAAAAGCTCGAAGAAGTCTACGACATGGGCTACGAGGACTACTTCTACTCCGGCGCCCTCTGCTTCATCGAGTGGCCCGAACTCGTGGAGGAAATTCTCCCCGGCGACGTAGTGCGCGTGGACATTGAAGAACAGGAAGACGGAACAAGAAAGATTTCGTTCTGACAGACGTAGAATAAACGATTTCAAGTTCCGGATTTCAGGTCATTACCGATATGCGCGGCTTCGCCCTCCATGGAGGCGACGTTTGAAACGTCGCGTTCTACACGGGATTTCCATGCAACGCTGCGCAAACGCCACTTAATTCCCCCGAATTTGAAACATTTCCCCTCAAAAACCCTAATCGCTATGAAAATCCTTTCCACCCTGGTGCTCGCCCTGCTCGCCCTGCCCCTTACGGCACAAACCGTGAGCCGCATGGACAACCTCGAAGCCGAGCAGAAAGCAGCAGCCACCGAACTGAAACTTACAGGAAAACTTTCCACACAAGGCAACTCCGACTTCCGCCAACTCCGCGACCTCTGCTGGCAACTGCGCAGCGTGGACCTCAGCGAAGCGGAGTGTGCCGACATCCCCAACAACGCTTTTCATTCGCGCCATAAACTCGAAAGCGTCACGTTTCCCCAAAAACTCCGCAGCATAGGCACGCAAGCCTTCTTTGCCTGCACCTCCCTTCAGCGCATCGTGCTCCCCGCCTCGCTTGAGCGCGTGGGTGACTGCGCCTTCTCGTCGTGCTCGGGCGTAAAGGAAGTGACCATTGAAGGCACACCCATCCTCGGCGAATTTGCCTTCGCCCGCCTTTCCGGTTTGCGCACACTCCGCGTAACTTCCGCCACGCCGCCGCAGGCCAGCGCCTCCACCTTCGCCGGCATCGACCGCAAGAAGGTGAAACTCATTGTGCCCAAGGGATCCGAACTGAAATACCGCCGTGCCGAAGGATGGAACGTGTTCTTCACCGGCGAGAAACGTTCCACTTCGACGTGCAATCCCGAAGAAGTCCTCGTGCCGACTCCCGCCTCGCTCACCGTGCAAAAGGAAGCCCGTCCGCTCAGCGTACGTGCCCAATGGGACGTGGTGGCTGAAAACGGACTCGCCAACGAATGTACCAAAGCCGAAGAACTGCTCCGTGCACGCTTGGGCAACACCTCCGGCAAGGAAAAGGCTACGCTCACCCTCGGCATCGACCCGAAACTTTCCGACAAGGAAGCCTACACGCTCACAGTGGGCGAACACAGTGTGGACATCCACGGCGGAAGTGCCGCAGGCGTCTTTTACGGACTCATGACGCTCGACCAGCTGCTGCGCGCCGACGCCGACGGCAACTGCTGCGCCTCCATCCCCCAGCTCACCATTGCCGACCAGCCCCGTACCCATATGCGCGAGCTTATGGTAGACCCGTGCCGCATATTTGTGCCCTTCGACGAACTGAAAGCCCTCATTCCCGAAATGGCCCGCTACAAACTCAATGCCCTCCACCTCCACTTGGTCGACGACCAGTCGTGGCGCATCGAAATAAAGCACTACCCGAAACTCATCAGCGAGAGCACGTCGCGCGTGGGCATGGACGACATGCAGATGCCCATCAGCGGTTACTACACGAAGGAACAGATGCGCGAGCTCGTCCGCTATGCTGCGGAGTACCACATCGACGTCATCCCCGAAATAGAAATGCCCGGTCACGAGGTGGCTGCCATCCACGCCTATCCCGAACTCACTTGCGGCGCCAAGCAGGTGCCCATCCGCACCATCTGCGGCGTTTCGAACGAACTGCTCTGCCCTGGCAACGAGTTCACCTACGAATTCCTCGGCAACGTGTTCCGCGAACTGGCCGACATTTTCCCCTCGCCCTACGTCCACCTCGGCGGCGACGAGGCCGGAAATCCGGCGCTCGACTGCTGGACTTCGTGTCCCAAATGCCAGGCATTGAAACAAAAGCTAGGCATCACCACCACCGACCGTTCGGAAAACTGGCGCCTTCAGAAATACCTCTTCGACCGCGTCATCGATACGCTCCGCACCCAGTACAACAAAACGCCCATGTTCTGGTACGAAACGGACTTCAAGGAAATACAGCCGGGCTGCGTCACCTTCGCCTGGCGCATGGGCCTTACCCAGCCCGCCCTCGACGCCGCCGTAAAGAACAATGCGAAAATCATGCTCTGCCCCGGCGAGCACTGCTATCTCGACTACCCCATGGCTCCGGGCGACATGCCGGAAGTGAACTGGGGCATGCCTTCCACCTCGCTCAAGCAGACCTATGCGCTCGACCCCTCATGGGGCATGGGCGAAGAGTTTGAGAAGAACAATCTCTTCGGCGTGGCAGGCACGCTGTGGAGCGAATGCATCAACTCGCCCGAACGCATCTACTACCAGGCCTACCCCCGCGCCCTGGCCCTCGCCGAAGTGGGATGGAGTCCTGCCAAGACGCACTCGTGGGAAGACTTCCTCCGCCGTCTGCGTCCCACGCTCCGCGACATGCAGCGCCGCGGCATCAGTTTCAGCATGCAGTATTGACGACACCCTATGGAGGCGAGCTCTCCCGAGCTCGCTAAAGCTAAAAAGGCATTATATGAAGTTTCCTTAAACGCCCATGCGAGCTCGGGAGAGCTCGCCCCCATAGAGGGCT
>CAVCAV010000044.1:0-17013 GCA_963600165.1 Christensenella sp. UBA1685
TTGCAGGGTAGGGCCGTATGGATTGCCTCCTTATAATAGAAAGAAAATCTTCTATAGTAAGAATTTCTTCTGCGGCCTTTCGTTATACGAGTCCCTTGTTCTTGCGTGTGCGGAACTTGTTGTCGGTGATGCGGATGAGCGGTTCGCTTTCAAAGTTGGGCTGCACCGCACCGTCGGTATAGTATGTAATGTCGCGCGCCACTTTGGAATCTTCCACGCCGTCGCCTTTCCAGTCTGCTAGGTTGCGCTTCATGCGGTTGGCAATGAGGCGCGTCAGCTCGTCGCGCTGGGCTCCTGCGGGCGTATGCTCCAGTTCGCCCATGGCGCGCTCTATGAGCCGGCCATAGTGGCGGAAACGGATGTAGCCTTTGGGGTAGGGAAGCTGTTGGGGCTTGATGGGCGAAGTGGCTTTCTCTACGGGATAGGGATAGTTGATGTTGAGCTTATAGTCGGAGAGGTAAGCCAAGTGGTCCCATATCTTGTGCTGAAAGTCGGGCACGTCCTTCATTTTGGGGTTAAGTCCCATCATGACCGAAACGATGGCTTCGGCATAGTTCTGCCGTTCTGCATCGTTCTCTATGGTCATGGCATACTCTACCATGTCCTGCACAAGGCGTCCGTACTCGGGCATCTTCAGCGCCTCGCGTGTGGAGTTGTATTCAAGCTTCTGCTGCTTCTCGGCAGCGTTTATCCAAGGATTTTCGGGGATATCGTTGTTGCGCATACTTGCGTGAAAGTGTCGTGGTTGGGGTAGGGCGGTTCTATAAAAGGCTTGCGGCTAAAGATTGGCCCGCGCCTTATAGTTCCCATTTACTACAGAAGTTTCTTTGACTGCGTGGCTACGAACTCTTTGAGGTAGAAAGGTTCGAAATAGGCCACGTCTTCATATTCTCCGCGGGCGAGCGCCATTTCGGCAAGCGGTATCATGTGCTTGGCCAAAGGCTTTGCGCCGGCAATGAAGTGGGCATTGGGGTGAGTGATAACTTCCGTGCACTTGTCGGCACCGTTGCCCATAAAATAAACGGGGTGCTTCTCAAGCAGTTCTGCAAAAGAGTTTTCGTCCACCACAACGGCTTGCGTGGGCTTTACTTCGCGTAGTGCGCGGTCGTAGACGGCGCAGTAAACTTCCATGCGGCGGGCGTCTATCATAGGGCAAAGCAGGGCGTCTTCCGGCAGTTCCTTGTGAAGCAACGTGGGTACGGTGAGCAGTTTGAGCGTCGGTACGCTGAGCAGATGTGCACTGCGGCCGTAGGCCACGCCTTTTGCTGTGCTCACGCCAATGCGGAGTCCGGTGTAGGAACCGGGACCTTTGCTCACGCACACGGCGTCGATGGGGATGGCGTGGCTGTCGGCAAACGAAACGGCGCTTTCCACAAATGGGGCAAGCACCTTGGCATGGGAAGGTCCGTTCTCGTCCCTTTCTTCGTAGAGGCAGACTCCGTCTTCAGAGAGGGCGACGGAGCAAACGGAAGTGGACGTTTCAATGTGGAGTATGCAGGACATGCTTGTAAGAAATCGAATGTAAGGATTCTGAAGAACGTGCGGGGTCGGTACGACGACCGTTCTTCCTTATTATATATAATGGGTGATTCCTTTCTTGTGCAAAGTAAAAAACGGTGGAATCGCCCTAATTTGCTTGCAAACTTACTGAAAATAGCCGAAATGGGCGAATGTGCCTATTGGAAACTTCGCCGTAGTGCTGTGGAGCCGTGTGCTATTTGCCGGAACGCTTCGTGATGTCGCCCCGATCGTTGATGGTGACGGACGGTTGGGGAAAGTCGGCATAGGTGAGCGCGCGGATTTCCTTTGCCGCCAGATTGCTTCGGTCAGCGCGCGGGCCGCGGCCGTACTGCTGGATGAAAGAGTGGATGTGTCCACTGAGGAATGTGCCGTTCCGTGTGTCCACTTTCAGCTCAAGCACAGGGGCATAGCCCGATATGCCGCTGATGTTTATGCCGTAAGGTGTGCAGAAGTTTCCCAAACTGTAGGCAATGAAATGTCCGTTGTAGACTTCTACGGCTCGCACCACGTGCGGACCGTGTCCGTATACGACGTCGGCGCCGTTGTCTATGCAGAAATGGGCGAAGCGGCGCAGGTCGCCGCGTTCTTCTTCAAGGAACACTTCTTCGCCGTAGGGCAGATGTTTGTGCTTCGTCCCTTCCGCTCCGCCATGAAACGAAACGACAACGATGTCGGCCTTCTTCCTTATTTCGCCGATGATGCGCTTTGCCGCATCGAGGTCGGCATGGCGGATAGTGTAGGCATTGTGGCCGAAGGCGCAGAAGCCGAAGCGGATGCCGTTGCGCGTGACCACGGCGCTCTCCGTCCGTCCCGCAATGCCGGCAAAGGCAATGCCGCAGTCGGTCAGTGTGGCTTCGGTGGACGCAATGCCTGCCGTGCCGAAGTCGAAAGCGTGGTTGTTGGCCATACTAAGAAAGTCGAATCCCGCCTCCTTTAGCCAACGGCCGTAACGCGTGGGCACACGGAAGGCGTAGTTGTACTGCCCGTTCTCTTTCGTGGTGCGTCCGGTGTCGGCCAACGCTCCCTCCATATTTCCCGCTGCGGCATCGGCACGAGAGAGAATGGCTTTCACGTCCTTGAAGAGCAGGGCGCCGTCCTTTTCGGGTAGCCGTTCGGTAGGATAGGTTGTGCCGGGCATAATGTCGCCTACGAATGCCAATGTGGCGGTATCTTTGCGTGCGGCCGCTTGCGCTTTGTTTGTCAGCGAATCTTCCGGCAGACTGTCGGCAGAGGCGTTCGCCCATGTGCCTTCGTTGTGCTTGTCGTCTCCTTTGGGCGTGGTGGATGTGCAGGCAATGGATATGGCGGCAAAGGCAAAAAGCGTGAGAAACAGTTTCATGTTGAATGGTGCAATGGGGTGTACAATGGCGGGAAAAAGGTTTCTCTTCCTTGTGTGTAAGAGAAAGAACTTTCCAATAGTTTGCAAAATAAGCACTTTCCTTTTAGAAATGGCCTGTAAGATAAGGAGAAAAAGCGTTGATGCATTGGTGCATACGAAGATTCTTCTTACTTTTGCATCAACATTTGCGGCAGTAGCTCAGTTGGTAGAGCATTGGCTTCCCAAGCCAAGGGTCGCGGGTTCGAGCCCCGTTTGCCGCTCCTTTGTAAAGTATGCAGATACACGCCTCACGGGCGGCCGACCTATTGTCCGCCTTTAAATTCTTAGCAGTATGGCATATGTGTTAGTAACCATCATCGCGCTGGCTCTTCTTCTTATAGCGACCGACAAGTTGAACCGAATCAACAAGGCGGCCGTCGCTATGTTCGCCGGTGTGGCTTGCTGGTTGCTTTATATTATTGAAGGCACGTCGTTCGTTCACGAAGTGCATTCCCAAGAGTTTTCCTCCTTTCTTGTTTCCCATGCCGACCTTGGCCGTTCTGCGGTCAAGCAGTTCATTGCGTCCCACGTGTTCATGAAGTACGTGGCCGGCTGTGCCGACATCGTGCTCTTCCTTATGGCCACGACGACCATTGTGGAAGTGTTGAACCACAACGGCTGTCTTGACTTTATCGGCCGTTGGCTTCGCAACTGCTCTTCGCGAAAATTCATCTGGCTCTCTACGCTGATTACGTTTGTGCTTTCGGCAAACGTGGACAATCTCGTCATCACCATTCTTCTCCTTAGCATTATCCATCCCCTTTTGCAAGAGGGAAAAGCCAAGCGCCTGCTGATGGCCAACACCGTGGCGGCAGCTTGCACGGGCGGTGCCGTTACGGTAATCGGCGATATGACGGGACTTAAACTGTGGTGTGACGGACTGGTCACGCCGACCAACTATTTTGCCACGCTCCTCCTGCCCATCTTGGCTTGTCAGGGTGTCATCACGTGGCTCATCAGCAGAGAACTCCCCGCCCGCCTGAGATATACGGAGCAGATACCGGCGTTTCGCGGCGACGACAGCATGTTGCCCGTGTGGCAGAAAGGGCTTATGCTCTTTATCGGCATCGGCGGTCTGTGGTTCATTCCCACGTTCCACCGTATCACGCTCCTTCCTCCTTTTGTCGGCGCACTTTGCGTGCTCGCTTTCCTGTGGTTTATCAATGAAGTGGTGAACCGCAAGCTGATGGGAAGCGACCAGATGGTGCGCAAACGCATGCCGATGGCACTTCAGTATGCCAACATGCAGAACATGTTGTTCTTCATCGGCCTTATGCTGATGTTCGGCGCTTTTGTGGAGTCGGGACTTGCCCAAACTCTGCTTACGTGGACGTTCGGCCACCACATCAACCTCTTTGCCGTGAACCTCGGCATGGGCGTAGTGTCTGCCATGGTGGGCAATCTGCCTACGCTCGTGGCCGGCGTGGACGTGTTCGGCATGACGTCGTCCGTTCCGCCGCATGCCGCTCTTGCATCCGAAGGCTATTTCTGGCCCATGCTGAGCTACTGCGCTTCGGTGGGCGGCCTGTTCCTTTCCACCTCCAGCATTGCCGGTCTTGCGGTGATGCGAATGGAGCGAATCACTTTCGGCTGGTATTTCCGCCACGTCACGCCCAAAGTACTCCTGGGCTTCCTCGTCGGATTTGCCGTATTGTCGGCCGTAGTGCTTCTTTTTTATTGAAATGACAAGGCCGGCGCCCGTGCGGACTCCGGCCTGTTCCAAATAACGAACTTTCAAACAAATTCTTCCACAATGGGAAAAATAAGATGTGTCGGCGTGCTCACCTCCGGAGGCGATGCCCCCGGTATGAACGCAGCCATCCGCTCGGTAACGCGTAGCGGCATTTGCAACGGTTTCAAGATTAAAGGCATCTATCGTGGATACGACGGCCTTATCAACGACGAGGTGAAACTTTTCACCACGGAAGATGTGAGCAACATCATCCAGACCGGCGGTACCATACTGCGTACGGCCCGTTCCAAGGAGTTCCAGACGGCTTCGGGGCGTAAGAAGGCTTACGAAACGCTCCGCAAGGAGGCTATCGATGCCCTAATCGTCATCGGCGGTAACGGTTCGCTGACGGGCGCCATGAAGTTGGCGGAAGAGTACGACTTCCCCTGCATCGGCTTGCCCGGTACCATCGACAACGACCTTTATGGTACGGACAGCACCATTGGCTACGACACTACGCTCAATACCATTACGGACTGCGTGGACAAGATCCGCGACACGGCGACCTCTCACGAACGCATCTTCTTCGTGGAAGTGATGGGACGCGATGCCGGCTTCCTTGCCCAGAACAGTGCCATTGCAGCCGGCGCTGAGGCTGCCATCATTCCCGAGGATTCCACGGGTTCCGACCAGCTTATCCAGTTTATGGAGCGCGGTATCCGCAAGAGCAAGAAGAGCTGCATCGTCATCGTGAGCGAGAGCCCGAAGTGCGGTGCGATGTACTATGCCGAGCGCGTGAACCAGGAATATCCCAACTTCGACGTGCGTGTGTCCATCCTCGGTCACCTTCAGCGCGGCGGTCGTCCTTCTGCCCGCGACCGTATCCTTGCTTCGCAGGTGGGCGTGGGTGCTATCGAGGCACTCGTGCAAGGCCAGCGCAATGTGATGGTCGGTGTTCGCAACAACGAGGTGGTTTATGTGCCTTTCGTTGATGCCGTCGGCAAGCGCAAGCCTATGGACAAGAAGCTGATCAAGGTGCTTGACGAGCTTTCTATCTAAGGAAGAAAGTCTTTCCGTATCAAAAGTAAAAAGCAAGTTCTGCGGTTACGTGACTGCAGGACTTGCTTTTTTGTGTTGGGTTGGTTCACTTTGATATAAAAAACTCATGGAGGCATTTTCGCGCAAGCGAGCTCGGGAGAGCTCGCCCCCATCGTTCGCTTCAATCGTTCGTTCGCATCGTTTGATTTCATTTCATCAGCGCCTCGTAGAGTGCGGCGTATTGCCGGGCCACTTTAAGGTGGTCGTGGTGCTTGCAGATGTATTCCGTGCTCTCTTTCTGCAGGCGGGGGATGAGTTCATCGCGGTGGTCGACGAGGTGCAGCAGCTTGCGGTAGACGTCGTCCTCGTCGGGCTGTACGTTGATGATGGGGCGCAGGGTGTCTTCGTTGACTATTGCATAGTTCTCCGGTTCGGCACCTCCCACGTTGATGAGGCCGCGGCTCATGGCCTCCAGAGCATTCATGGCGGGGGTGTAGGAGTAGAGTTGGTCGAGAATCACTTCGCTGCTGTTCACGAGCTTTACGTACTCTTCAAAGGGAACGGACACGGCTTTGTTGATGATGCAGGCTTCGGGGCGGTCGGCCTTTACGCGCTCAAGTGCCTGCAGCATGATGTCGGTGCCTTTATAGACGGAGCGGCGCTTCTGTATGCCGATGAAGAAGCGGACGGGCGCGCCTTTCTCTCTTGCGGGCAATTCGGACGATGACTGCAGGACGACGGGGAAGGGGATGAAGTGGAGCTTGTCGGTGGGGGTGAAGTGGGCGCTGTAGCTGGCGTAGTATTCATAAAGTCCCGCCACGATGGCGTCCGCGTCTTGGGCGATGACGTGGTTGAGTTCTCCCTTTGCGCCGTAGAGCCAGTCGCGCTTGAAGGCGGTGTTCTCTTCGGACGTGCGTTCTGTGTTTCCGAAGTTGAAGTCGCTGTAGCGGAAGGTTGCCATGTCGAGGCATGCCTTGATGTAGTAGTAGTCCATGCCAAAGGCGCCCATCACGATGCGTCCGTTGTGTTTGCGGAGATATTTGTAGAAGGGGAGAATGCGTTCGGCTTTGAGGGGAATGAACACGGGGTTGATAATCTGCACGATGTCGTAGCCGCGGAACTTTCGGAAGTTGCGCAGCAAACGAGCCATGAAGCGCAGCGAGTCGGAAAGCGACGATACGTTGCGGTGCAGGTCGATGTCGCGCGGATAGTTCTTCCACCCGTCGCCGTCGGAGGCCACCACCACTTCATGGCCCAAGGCGCGCAGTCCTTGTGCCAGTGTATGGTGTACGTTGCTGTATTCTCCTAAAAGCAGAATTTTCATTTCGTTTTGTTCTTCTTGGGGGAGGATGAATGCCTATGCTTCCTTCGTTTCTTTCTTCAACAGATATCGGGCAAAGATTTCCGCGCCGGTGCGCACCATTTCGGCACAAGGGCGCTTCTTGTAGTAAGCTGCCGTGCGCGGTTCGGCTTCGGGCGAGAGCTTGGGCTGCTTCAGGCCGAGGAGTTCTGCGCAGATGAGCGAACCGTTGACGCGCTTGAATTCCGCTGCCAACGCTTGCACCACGGCATAGTTGTGGCTCTTGCCTTCGCGGTCGGCCCCGTCGATAGCTCCGCAGTCGAGCCCGCAGAGTAGGAACATGCCGCAGGCTGCACCGCACGTTTCGCGCATGCGGCCTATGCCTCCGCCGAAAGAGGCGGACATGCGCAGCGCTTGTTCTTCCGTAAAACCGTAGAGGTCGGCAAAGGCAGCCACCACGCTCTGCGAGCAGTTGAAGCCTTGCGAGAAAAGTTCTGTGGCGCGCGCAACGCGTGCTTTCATTTCGGGGCTGAGCTCCCCGTGGGCCAATATGTCAAGGGATTCTTCCACGTTGTGGTCTGATTTTTTATAATTTTGTACGCAAATACAATCTTCCAAATTACAAGAAATATGTTGCGTTCACAAGTTATTTTGTTCCTTGCAGCCCTTACGTTGTGTGTGACGGGATGTCAGGAAAACTTCGACAAGCGTCTTCAGCGTGAGGCGCGCGAGTATACCGAGAAACACTGTCCCGAGGAGTCGGAACCGGGCACTACGCTCGACAGTCTTTCCTATGATGTTTCCAGCCGGGTATACAGTATGTACTATACGCTGAGCAACCAAAACGAAGCCGTGTTCCGCTCAAACATTGCATTTGTACGCGACGGACTGGTGGAACGTCTGGTGATGGACGAGAAGTCGAAGACCATCAAGGAACACCAGGTGGCTTTCCGCTTTGTGTATCGTTCGAAAGATGGCAAGAAGGTTTACGAAACCACGCTCAAGCCTTCCGACTATAAGAATTAGTCCTGCTTCAAGTTGGCAATGGCTTCAAGGGCATGTGCCAACTGGTCGGGGCATGAGGTGCCCTTCATGCCGCACTCAATGCCTTTCAGACGGCTTGCCACTTCTTCGGGGCGCATGCCGCGCACGAGTGCCGAAATGCCTTGAAGGTTGCCGTTGCATCCGCCTTCGAAGCTGACGTCGCTGATGCGCCCGTCGTCGTCGAGGGTGAGGTGTATGCTGCGGCTGCAGACGCCTTGCGTGCGAATGTCGTATGTTTTCATGAGAAATGTGGTTTGATGCGTTGCTATGGGGGTGAAGTCTCCTGACTTCGCTTCGCCGCAAAATGTAACTGTAAAAAGGAATGCTTTTTTCACGCAAGCGAGCTCGGGAGAGCTCGCCTCCATAGGTTGTTGTCAAACAAGCGAGCTATGGAATAGCGGACATGCCGCTGTTCTGTAGCTCGCTTGTCTTTTAGGGGTATGTAAAACATTGGCCTGTTGCGCGGTGGGCGCATGGATGGGGGAGGGGAATTAGTCCTCAGCAGGCTTCATGTTGGTGTAGACGGTCTGTACGTCGTCGAAGTCCTCGAGGCGTTCCACCATCTTGTCGATGCTTTCGCGCTCTTCGGGAGTGACGTCCTTGAGGTCGTTGGGGATGTAGGTGAACTCAGCACCGACCACTTCGAAGTCGTTCTCTTCGAGGTGCTTCTGAATCTGGCTGAAGCACTTGGGGTCGCCGTAGATGGTTACGCTGCCTTCTTCTTCGTCTTCGTCGTACTCGTCTTCCACTCCGTAGTCAATGAGGTCGAGGATGAGTTCGTCCATGTCAAGTCCGTCCTTCTTTTTGAAGGAGAACACGCACTTGTGGTCGAAGAGGTAAGCGAGAGAACCCATGGTGCCGAGGTTGCCGCTGAACTTGTTGAATACGGAACGCACGTCGCCTACGGTGCGGGTGGGGTTGTCGGTGAGGGTGTCTACGAAGATAGCCACGCCGTGAGGGCCGTAGCCTTCGTAGGTCATGGTCTTGTATTCGCTCTGGTCCTTACCCATTGCGTTCTTGATGGCGCGTTCGATGTTGTCCTTGGGCATGTTCTCGCGCTTACAGGTGGCGATGAGTGCACGCAAGGTGGGGTTGTTCTCGGGTTCGGGACCTCCAGCCTTTACTGCCACTGCAATTTGCTTGCCCAGTTTCGTGAATGTGCGGGCCATGTGACCCCAACGCTTCATTTTCGTTGCTTTTCTGTATTCAAAAGCTCTTCCCATAGGATGTGTTATGTTGTTTTGTTATGATTTTGTACGTGTGAGTGTATAAATAACCAAAGCGTGAAAAACGCATCAACGAATAGCCGAGTGTTCTGAGAATAAAACGTTCAAAACAAATAAAACGAGGCTGCGCCTTCATGCGGCGACAAAGGCGTAGCCTTTCGTTTTGTTTGTTCCTTAAGGTTGCACCGAAGGGGGTAGCCTTGTTTTATTTGTTTTGAATGTTTTATTCTTCTAAATGCGTTGAGTACGTGTTATCGCAGCGAGGCGCCGAGCTGCTTCTCGAGGTTCTGGATGATTTTCTTCATCACGGCCTCGGTCTGCTTGTCGTTCATCGTCTTGCTCTCGTCTTGGAGCGTGAAGTTGACGGCGTAGCTCTTTTTGCCGGGGGCGAGGTTCTTGCCTTCATACACGTCGAAGAGTTCCACGCTCTTGAGCAGTTTCTTCTCGGAGGCGTAGGCAATCTTCTCAATCTGTGCAAACTCTACGCTCTGGTCAAGGAGCAGGGCGAGGTCGCGGCGCACGGCGGGATATTTGGCAATCTCCTTGAAGCTTACGGGCTTCTTGGGAAGCTTCTTCGAGAGGAGCGTCCAGTTGAGCTGGGCGTAGTAAACCTCCTGGTCGATGCCCTGTGCGGCGCAGAGTTCCTTCTTCACGAGGCCGAACTCCACGTAGGTCTTGCCGTTGCGGTCGTTGATGGCCAGACTCTTGCTGAAGATGTCGTTCGTGCCGGCTTCTTCCACAAAAGCGCCGAGTGCGATGCCTGCGCGGCGGAGAATGTTGTAGACCGAAGCCTTGAGCTGGTAAACGCTGGCGGCTTCAGTGGGGTGTGCCCAAGAGTTTTCCACGCGGTTGCCCGTGAGCCAGAGGCTGAGGAAGTTGTATTCGTTGTAGGCGGCGAGCACTCGTTCGGCGTCGCGCTTCGATTCGTCGAAGTAGTAGCAGTTGCCCACCTCGAAGAAGCGGAGGTTGCCGTTCTTGCGGTTCACGTTGTGTGCAATGCTTTCGAGTCCGCCGAAAAGGAGCGTCTGACGCATCACGTTGAGGTCGGAGCTCAGCGGATTGATTACGCGCACGAGGTGGTCGGCCGTGTAGGTCTGCAGTTTGGTGTAGTAGGCTTCCTTGGTGAGCGAGTTGTTGAGAATTTCGCGGTAGCCTTCGCCAACGAGCTGTTCGCTCACGGTATTGAGGAGCTTGTCTGCCTTGTCGATGTCGCCCTTGAGCGTAAGGCTCGACTTCACCTGCGTGGGGAGTTCCACGTTGTTGTAGCCGTAGATGCGGAGCACGTCTTCGACCACGTCGCACGGACGCTGCACGTCTACGCGATAGGCGGGCACCTTGAGTTCGAGACCTTCTTCCGTTTCGCTTGCGATGGTCATCTCGAGCGAGGTGACAATCTCCTTGATGATGTCTGCGGGAATGGTCTTGCCCACGAGGTCGTGGACATATTTGTAGTCGAGTTTTACGTCAAACTCCTTGGTGAGTCCGGGCGCTTCCACGTCCTTTATCTCCATGGCTATTTCGCCTCCGGCAAGTTCCTTTGCCATGAGGGCAGCCACCTTGAGGGCATAGATTTGTCCGGCTGGGTCGATGCCGCGTTCGAAGCGGAACGAAGCGTCGGTGCTCATGCCGTGGCGGCGTGCGCTCTTGCGAATCCATGTGGGGTTGAAGTAGGCGCTCTCGAAGAGCACGTCCTTGGTGGTCTCGTAGGTACCTGAACCTTTGCCGCCCATCACGCCGGCAATGCACATGGCCTCCTTCGTGTTGCAGATGGCGAGGTCGCGGTCGGTGAGCGTGTGTTCCACACCGTCGAGGGTGGTGAACTTGGTGCCGTCGGGCATGGCCTTTACCACCACTTTGTTGCCTTCAATCATGTCGGCGTCGAAGCAGTGGAGCGGCTGTCCGTAGGCCATCATCACGTAGTTGGTGATGTCCACAATGTTGTTGATGGGACGAAGGCCGATGGTCTCGAGCTTCTCCTGAAGCCATTTGGGACTTTCCTTCACTTCGCAGTTCTTCACCGTGACGGCGCAGTAGCGGGGACAAGCCTCGGTGTTCTGCACGTCGATGTCGATGTCGAGGTCGTGTGAGTCGACTTTGAAGGAACTTACGTCCATGCGGTGGAGTGCCGTCTTGTGGCCGTTGCGCACGAGCCATGCGTAGAGGTCGCGTGCCACGCCGTAGTGGGAGCAGGCATCGGCGCGGTTGGCGGTGATGTCCACTTCAATGACGTAGTCGCTCTCGAGGCCGTAGTAGTCGGCGGCCTTCATGCCTACGGGCGTGTCGGCGGGGAGCACGATGATGCCGTCGTGGCTGGTGCCCACTCCGATTTCGTCCTCAGCGCAAATCATGCCGAGGCTTTCCACTCCGCGGAGTTTGGAGCGCTTTATGGTGAAGCACTGGTCGCCGTCGTAGAGTTTCGTGCCGAGAGTGGCCACGATGACCTTCTGTCCGGCGGCCACGTTGGCAGCGCCGCAAACGATTTGCGAGGGTTCGCCCGTGCCGAGGTCTACGGAGCATATGTGCATGTGGTCGCTGTTGGGGTGGGGTTCGCAGGAGAGCACGTGGCCCACTACGAGACCTTCAAGTCCGCCTTTGATGGCTTGCACTTCTTCCACTCCGTCCACTTCGAGCCCTTCGCTGGTGAGGGCGTCGGCCACTTCTTTGGCCGTCATGTCGAAGTCGACATATTCTTTCAACCACTTATAGGATATATTCATGATGTGTGATTTTTTGTCTCGATGGATTCTTGTGGCGTTCCGATAAATGCGCTTTTTGGGTGCGGCGCTTTTATGGACGCGTGCAAAGTTACAAGTTTTTTGCGAAATTGTGTAAATGTATTGCTGCTATTGTGCGGTTTGCATTGCGCGAACGATGTGCGAACGATGGGGGCGAACGATGGGGGCGAACGATGGGGGCGAGCTCTCCCGAGCTCGCTTGCGCGATAAAAGCATTTATTATTCGTGTAGAACGCGACGTTTCAAACGTCGCCTCCATAGAGGGCGAAGCCGTGTAGAACGCGAAGTCAGGAGACTTCGCCCCCATACGCTACGCCCCCATCGTTCGCTCCTTTGTTCGCCTTGATAATAATCTCCAAGGCATCCCGCGAAAATTCCAAGGCATGGAATTCAAATTCCAAGGCATGGAATTCAAATTCCAAGGCATGGTGTAAACGGGGCAATAGGGTGCGCATCTGCGAGGGGCAAACTGACAAAAAAGAATCCCGTTGAAAATGGAAATTATCTGCCCGCCCAACGTGTTGGGCCCGTAGAAAGTTTTTCTTTTTGGCACAAATAAAAAGCGAGGCGTTTCTCAACGTCTCGCTATTTCGTTTTTGATAGGTATTAGTCCTTAAGGTAAAAAGATTGTTTCTAGGATAACGGTGCAAATGTAATCCGTTTTTCCGAAACTGCAAAGTGAAGTGCAGTTTTTTCTCGTTTTTCCGTAGAAATAATTTTATGCCTTAAGGGCCGAACCTGCAAAATGTGGGTTACAAACGCTGCAGTACACGCGTGATGAGCCCGTCGATGGACTGCTTGTAGTTGGTGTTGGCGCGTCCGGCCACGCGGTTGGCGATGACCATGCACACCGTGGTGGCTTTGTGGCCCATGAGGCGTGACAGGCCCGCTACGGCGCTGCTTTCCATCTCGAAGTTGGTCACTTTGTGGCCTTCGTATTCGAAAGTCTCAATTTTGGCGTTGGCTTCGGGGTCGGCGAGCGGGAGGCGGAGCTTGCGGCCTTGCGGTCCGTAGAAGCCTCCGCAGGCGATGGTCACGCCGCGCACCATGTCGTCGCCGGCAATGCGTTCGAGGAGTTCGTCGTCGCACTTGATGACGTAGGGGTGGGCAATGCATTGCGTGCCGTGCCAGTGCATGTGGGCGAGGAAGGCTTCTTCAAAGTCGAGGTTGCACACTTCGTTGCGTCCGCCGTAGAAATTGAGCAGGCCGTCGAAGCCGATGCTGTACTCGCTGGCCACGAATGTGCCCTCGGGGGTGAAGGGCTGCAGACCGCCGCAGGTGCCGATGCGCACGATTTCGAGCTGGCGGAACTGGGGCTTGATGGTGCGTGTGGCAAAGTCGATGTTTGCCAGTGCGTCGAGTTCGTTGACCACGATGTCGATGTTGTCGCAGCCAATGCCGGTGGAGAGCACGGTGATGCGTTTGCCTTCAAACGTGCCGGTGACGGTGTGGAACTCGCGGCTTTCCACGTCGCACTCCGTGGTGTCGAAGTGCTGTGCCACGATGGGCACGCGGCCGGGGTCGCCCACGAGGATTACCTTGTCGGCGAGTTGCTCGGGTTTGAGGTGGAGGTGAAAAATGGTGCCATCGCCGTTGATGATAAGTTCAGAAGAGGGAATGGGTGTTGACATGGTAGTGAAAAATATTGTTGGGATGATTGGATAATCGTATGTGGTGAACGATGGGAGTGGACGATGGGGGCGAGCTCTCCCGAGCTCGCTTGCGCGATAAAAGTTTTATTATTCGTGTAGAGCGCGACGTTTCAAACGTCGCCTCCATAGAGGGTGAAGCCGTGTAGAACGCGAAGTCAGGAGACTTCGCCCACATACGCTACGCCCCCATCGTTCGCCCCATAGTTCGTTTACCCTATATATAATAATGGGTGCGCTTAGTTGCCGTTCTCGCTAATGCGCATGTTTTTGCAAAGCTCTTTGTAGGTTTTGCGCAGCGAGGGAATGGCGTCGTTTATGGCTTTCAGTTCGGTTCGCACGCTTGCCGTGTTTCCGTCCTTCGCAGCCTGAAGTTCAAGCTCGTCTTTCCGGGCAAGTTTCGCTTCGAGCTGCTCGAACGTCTCGTCGGCCTGTTCGGCTATGCGCCGTGCCGCTTCGCTCTTGAACTGCGAGAGGGAGGTGTAGACCGTGTGGTCGTTGATGACATAGCGATGCGCTTTGCTGCCGGTGGAAGCCGTGGCGGCTTTGACGCTTTGCAGTTTCTTGAGCGCCTCCTTCACGGCGGCGTTGTCCGTTTGCGTGTCGGCGATGGAAGCAATGCGTGCGGCACGTTTCACCTCCTCTTCGTTCGAACTTGTCAACTCGTACACGTCGCGCGTAGTGCTGGGGATGAACACGTAGACGCAAACTTTGTCGGCGGGCTGGTTGCGGTCGGTGACGAACCATCCCAGGCCGTTTTGCTCGTCGATGCCCATGAGGTAGTCGTTGGCGGGAGAGTTGAACGGCATGCCCATGTTCTCGGCCTTGAGGAACTGGCGCGTGTCGGTGTTGTAACGCGTCACGAAAATGTCGTATCCGCCCAGGCTCTCGTCGCCCTGTGCGGCGAAGTAGAGCGTCAGTCCGTCGGGCATGACGAACGGGTAGTCGCGGTCGGCTTCCGCATCGTCAAGTCCGCTGAGCGGTGAGGGTGTGCCCCATTTCTTTCCGTTGCGATAGGCACTCCACAGCCCCTTGGCCGTGCCGGCTGTGTCGGTGGCGGCAAAGTAGATGCGGTCGGCGAGCTCGTTGATGAACGCCGTCTGCCCGAATTCGGTGGGCAGTTGCGAGAACGACGCTTTCGCGCTTTCCATACTCACCAGCGAACCCACTTGCGGACTGAACTTGAGGGCTTCAAGCACGTGGGAGCGGTCTACGGTGAAACTGTCCACGAAGACGACCTTCTCCGTGCCGCGAAGCATGTCCTGCCCCATGTTGGCGCGGGCAAGGTCGGCCTCGAGGCGTTCCGTGCTCTTGCCGGCACGGTTGGCGGCGGCAATCTCGCGCTGAATCACCTGTGCGGCTTTGCCGAATTCGTAGCGTAGCATGTACTGTTCGGCGCTGACGGTGGTCTCTTCGCGGTTGGCGTTTTTTGCCGTGCCCGTTTTGCGTTTGCTCTGTGCCTGGGAGGGCAGGGCAAGGAGCATTGCGGTGGCAAAAAGCAGGAGAGAAAGTATGGAATGGAGTGTGCGTGTCATGGTGTTGTATGTTGGAAAAAGAGGATGGAGCGCATGGCGCCCGACAGATGCGCATCCAAAAGTACGCTTTTTCTTTTAAATGCCGTGTGGAGTGTAGTGGATTTTGCGTACTTTTGCCGAATATTGGCAGAATGTCCATGCGTTTTGCATGTCCGCAAGCGCGATTCTGTCTTGGGTATATGAACATTTAATGGCGGCCTTTCGGTTGCCTTACAAGCACTATCTCTCAGATGAAATCACGTCATCCGTTTTGGAGCATTGCGCTCTTCCTTACTATATCGTTCCTTCATGTTCTTCCTGTCGGCGCACAGACGTCGACCCATACGGTGGTGGCGGGTGAAACGCTTTACAAGATAGCCCGCGACTACGGGGTGAGCGTGCAGCAGATACTCGACGCCAACAAGGGCCTCTCGGCCGATGCCATCAAAAGCGGACAGACGCTGCTCATTCCTGCGGCCACCTTTCCCAAGGCACAGGCCGTTGCGCCGCAGCCCAAAGTCCGCACGGAGTATAAGGAATATAAGGTAAAGAAAAAAGACACGCCTTACAGTTTGGCCAAGGCCAACGGCATCACCGTGGACGAGCTGATGGAGGCCAATCCCGAACTCAAGGCCGACGGCTACAAACTGAAGAAGGGAAACGTCATTAAGATTCCCGTAAAGGTGAAATCCGCCAAACCGCAGTATACGGGGTTGAGCTCCGTACGCGTGGCCGTAGTGCTCCCGCTGCTCGGC
This sequence comes from Christensenella sp. UBA1685, assembly GCA_963600165.1. Classification (GTDB taxonomy): domain Bacteria; phylum Bacteroidota; class Bacteroidia; order Bacteroidales; family Bacteroidaceae; genus Alloprevotella. The sequence goes on from CAVCAV010000044.1 coordinate 15,833, forward strand.
GACAAAATGGAAAACCAGCGCAGCCTCGAGTTCTACCGCGGTTTCCTCATGGGCGTGGAGCAACTCAAAAACCGCGGGCTCAACGTGGGTGTGTCCGCCTACAACGAGTCAGGTCCCGACGCCAGCGTAGCACAACTCATGAACAATGTGGCGGCCAGTTCGCCCGACCTTATCATTGGTCCCGTTTATCCTACCCACTTCGCCGACGTGGCTTCCCATTCCTCCGAACGTGTGCGCGTGGTGGTGCCCTTCTCCTCGAAGGTGCAGCAGGTGAACTACCGTCCCAACGTGTTCGTGGTGAACACGCCCGCCGACTTTGAAAACACCCTTTGCACCGACCTGCTCATGTCGTCGTTCAAGAAAACCGACCACTTCGTCTTTCTCCACGCTTCGGGCGGCGACAAGGCCGACTTCTGCCAACAACTCGTGAAACGTATGAACACGGCCGGCTACAGCGTGACGTCCGTTCCTCTTCATGGCAAGACCGAGGACCTCAAGGCCCAACTGAAGAGCAAGGGCAACGAACATTTCGTGCTCGTTCCCGACAATTCGTCCGAAGCCACGCTTGCCGAAGTGCTTGCTTTGTCGAAAAGCCTGCGCTCACTCATGAAAGGCTGCACGTTCAGTCTGGTGGGTTACGAACCTTGGCTCTCGTCGGCCGGCGGTGCCCGTGCCGCAGAGATGCGTGAGGCCGACAGCTACCTCTTCGCCTCGTCCTATTTCTATCCCGCCACGGCCGATGCACTCCGCTTCACCCAAGAGTACGACCAGTGGTTCGGCTCAAAACTCCTCGACTGCACGCCGCGCATGGCCCCTCTGGGTTACGATGTGGCAGTGGCCATGTTGGGCGGACTTGCCACTTACGGATATAGTTACGCCACGCAAACGCCCGAAGCCGGCACCATGGCCGACGTGCCCCGCCTGCAGTCCGACCTTCGCTTCATCACCGCCGCCAGCGGTGGCGGTTACGTAAGCCGTAGCATGTGGCTCGTGAGATTCAGTCCCGACGGCATGATTTACAAGTACTCCGCGAAATAACGAGTCCGCCTGCAGAGAGCGCGAAGGCGTGCGACATTTGATTTAGTAATGTTCAAAAAATACGTGTCCAATATGTCAAGCGCGGCGAGCGGCCTGAAAGGCCACCACATCAACCGCATTAGCAATTGTCTTGGTACTACGTC
>CAVCAV010000045.1:0-16386 GCA_963600165.1 Christensenella sp. UBA1685
TCGGAAATCACCGGCGGCCGTTTCCGCAGCCGCTAAGCGCCCGATGCGCAAAAGCTGCGGTGCAGTGCGCGGTTCCCTCACGAAATGTGTATATTTGCGGCAATATTCCCTCATGAAATGTGTGGAAAGAACGGATTATTCCCTCACAAAATGTGGGCAAAACGCTAATTATTCCCTCATGAAATGTGAGAGCGATATTGTTACTGTGTTGACAATGAGTAAATTACACCGCATATGGAACGACTGCTGATAAACGAACTTTTAAAGTGGAAAGAAAGCCCACATCGGAAACCGCTCGTATTGGAAGGAGCGCGCCAGGTAGGCAAGACATGGATAGTGCAGGAATTTGCCCGTCGGCACTACAAGAAACTCGCCTATGTGAATTTTGAAGAGATGAAACTTCTTCAAAATCTGTTTGAGCAAGACTTCGACGTGAACCGCATCGTCACTGCCATCGGGGCCGTAACGAACGTAAACTGCACGGAAGCCGACACGCTCATCTTTCTTGACGAGATACAGGCCGCACCGCATGCCATTACGTCGCTCAAATATTTTTGCGAGAAATCCCCGCAGCTCCATGTGGTGGCGGCAGGTTCGCTGTTGGGCATCGAGCTCCACAAGGGCGAATCGTTTCCCGTAGGTAAAGTGCAGTTCATGACGCTTTATCCGATGAATTTCGTAGAGTTCGTTATGGCCATGGGCGAGAACGAACTGGCCAAAGTGCTGCAGTCGGCAGATTGGAGCGTAATCGGTCTGCTGGCACCGAAGCTGGAAGAATATCTCCGCTACTACTATTACGTAGGCGGAATGCCCGAAGCGGTACAGTCCTTTTCGGAAAGAAGGGACTGGAAGGAAGTACGGCAAATACAGAAGGACATTTTGAGCAGTTACCGGCGCGACATGTCCAAGCACGCTCCTGCTGAAATCATCCCCCGCATCACCGACGTTTGGCAGTCCGTTCCGGCGCAGTTGAGCAAGGAAAACCGCAAATTCGTCTACGGCCTGGTACGCGAAGGCGCACGGGCCCGCGAGTATGAAATAGCCTTGCAATGGCTTCGCGATGCGGGTTTGATTTACCAAGTGAACAGTGTGAAAGCCCCTCGTCTTCCTTTGACGAGCTACAAAGACAGGGCGGCATTCAAGATATTCATGCTCGACGTGGGACTGCTTTGCGCCCTGTCGGGGCTGAAAGCTGCCACCGTGGTTTTGGGCAACGGGATATTCACCGAATTCAAAGGTGCGCTGACCGAACAATACGTGCTGCAGCAGATTGTCCAGAAATACGAACCCTACTATTACTCCAAAGCCTCAAGCACACAGGAGATAGATTTCCTGATTCAGGACGATGCCGACGACATTGTGCCCATTGAAGTAAAAGCCGAAACGAACGTGAAAGCCAAGAGCCTGCGCCAATTTGTAGCCGAGCAAAAGGTAAAGAAGGCCTACCGCCTGTCCATGAACGGCTACCGCCAAGAAGAATGGCTGACGAACGTTCCGCTTTACGCCGCCAATGTGTTGTGAACGTGCTATCCCGTGCGCAACGCACCGTCGCTTCCTTTTTGCGATGAATAAGATTTTGCCGTATCTTTGTGGCAAGTTGTCAAATGAACTGTATTTATGACGAAAACGAACGATAGAATATTGCCTGTAGGTATCCAGTCTTTCTCGGAAATCAGAAAGAAAGGATATGTATACGTTGACAAGACCGACATCATTTGGCAACTTGCCAACAAAAGCAAGAAATACAGTTTTCTAAGCCGTCCGCGCCGCTTCGGCAAGTCCATCCTTGTAGATACACTCCAAGCCTATTTCGAAGGAAGGAAGGAACTCTTCGAAGGACTGAAGATTATGGATATGGAGAGCGACTGGAAATGCTATCCTGTTGTCCGCCTCGACATGAGCGGTGCCGGTGCCGATGCCGACTCCATCAAGTCGTACCTCAACAACGCCTTCCGCGACTACGAAAGGAAATATCAAGTAGAAGCAAGCCACGAGGACTCACTCGCCGTTCGTTTTGAAAACATCATTAAGGCAGCTTACCGATTGACAGGACTACAAGTCTGCGTGCTCGTTGACGAGTACGACTCACCGTTGCAGCACTCTTGGAATACTCCCGAGCACGAAGCTTGCACCGCCATTTACAAAGCCGTGTTCTCCGTATTGAAGACCAACGATGAGTTTGAGCGTTTTGTCTTCATCACAGGCATTACGAAGTTCACGCAGATTTCCCTCTTTTCCGTACTCAACAATCTCAGCAACATCAGTTTCGACGCTCCCTATGCGGCACTCTGCGGCATTACGAAAGAAGAGGTGGTGGAGAATTTTATGCCAGAGATAAAAGAATTGGGCGAAAAGAACGGATGGAACGTAGAAGAAACGCTTGAGCAGCTGAAAGCCTACTACGACGGCTATCATTTCTCTGCCGACAATATGGTCGACATATTCAATCCCTTCAGCCTCATCAATGCCCTTTGCGACAAGAAATTGCGAAACTATTGGGCGGCTTCGGGAGCCACATCGCTCCTTCCGAAGTTTGTGGACAACCTTGAAATACGGCTGAAGGACTTTGAAAACTGCCCCATAGACGGAGACACGCTTGAGACTTCCGACGTGTCGGACGGAGGAGCGGAGCTGTTTCTCTATCAGTCCGGCTATCTCACTATCAAAAGTTATGCAGACGGAATATACCTGGTGGGAATACCTAATTACGAGGTTCGGAAGGCGCTGTACAAGATTGTGATTCCGACGCTAACCATGCAGACGGGCAGCGAGGTGATTTCCGCCCAGAATTCGCTGATGTATGCAATGGCCAACGGCAACATGGAAGAGACAAAGAAATGCCTGAAGGCGCTTGTCGCCGACGTGCCGTACAGCAACAAGAAGCTCGCCAGCATGGATATGGAGGAACGCTATCGGCTCATCATCAGCACAATTCTCAATGCCATAGGCTTTAGGGTGGAAGTGGAACGTATGCTTGCCACCGGTAGGATAGACATGGTGGTGACAACATCAAGGTACACCTACGTAATAGAGCTGAAACTCACAAAGAACGGCGGCCTCCAAGCTGCAGAGAATCAAATCGTCAATAACCTCTATGTTGCCCCCTTCAAGGCCGGAGGACGCAAGGTAATAGCTCTTGCCGTGGAGCTTGATGACCTGGGCAAAGGATTGGTAGACATGAAGGAGGTAGAGACCGACTGAAGATTTGACGGTTCTTGCTCTTGGTTGGTTTAGAAGTCAAACCCTGGGTTTAATGGTAAAATAAAGCCCGAAGCCTTATCTCGAGATAAGGCTTCGGGCTTTTTATTATAGAACTCGCAGCATTTGAGGGCGGAGACGTGTAGAGCGCGACGTTTCAAACGTCGCCTCCATGGAGGGCGAAGCCGCGAAAAAGCGTTTGTGACGCCGCGCAAGCGAGCTCGGGAGAGCTCGCCCCCATCGTTCGCTCCCATCGTTCGCTCATATCGCTCGCACAATCGTTCGCATCATCGTTTGCCCCATCGCTTGAGGATTGTCCGTTTATTTTGCGTCCAAGACACTTTCTTTCATTCAATGGTGCGGAACTCATATCCTTGCGACTGGAGCCATTCTATGGCACGCGGAAGGGCGTAGAGGAGCTTGTCCTGGCTCTTGAGGGAATCGTGGAAGGTGATGATGCTGCCGTTGCGGGCATAGCGGCGCACGTTGAGGAGCACGTCGCGACCGTTGAGGCGGGTGGAATAGTCGCGCGTGACGAGGTCCCACATCACAACGCGGTAGCGCTGGCGCACCATGATGTACTGGTCCCACTTCATCCAGCCGTGAGGCGGACGGAAAAGGTCGGTGTGGAGATATTCGTTGGCCTTGTCCACGTTGCGCACATAGGAACGTATGCCGTGGCGCAGTCCGCCGATGTGGTTGAACGTATGGTTGCCGAGGCGGTGGCCGCGGGCCTTCACCATTTCGAAGATGTCGGGGTGCTTGCGTATGTTGTCGCCCACCATGAAGAACGTGGCCTTCACGCCGTAGTGGTCGAGCACGTCGAGCACCCAGGGCGTCACTTCGGGAATGGGGCCGTCGTCGAAGGTGAGGTATACAGCGTGCTCTTCAGGTTTTATGCGCCAAAGGGCCAGCGGATAAAGCCAGCGCAGGAAGCGTGCGGGTTGTTCTATTATCATGTCGGGTTCAGTGTGAGCCGGGGCGGCTTGTGGGACATACGCGCTGCGGCGCCTATGCTATATCTATATTTATAAAAAAAGAAGGAAACGGACGTTGAAGCGCTGGGCTTCGGTCCGTTTCCTTCAAAACCGCTTGCTTTAGCAAATATTGCATTTGCGAAAGCAATATTTAATGGGCTACTGTCCGCTTACCTGCTGGTAGCGCTGCTGGAGCAGCTGCATGCCAATCTGGAAAGCCGACTCTTTGGCCGCCGTTTCCACTCGCTTCTCGTAGCCGTTGTACGTTGCGTCGCCGCTTTCATTGAGCGTCCGTGAGGCTTCCATGATGCTTGAAACGAGGTAGTAGCACGTCTGTCCGTAAGTGTTGAGACGGTCGGCACCGAGCGAGTTGAGGTAAGCGAGATACTGGAGGTCGTAGTCAAGCACTTCCTTGGCCACGGCGGCAGCTTCCTTCTTGTCGCCGGCTTCGAGCCAGAGGGAGGAGAGCTGCGAGTCGTCGTCGGTGTAGGGAATGTTGGCGGCGGGGAGTTCCTTCTTCTGGCGCTGGAGCACTTCAAGCGCGCGCTTGTTGTCGCCGCGCTGAAGGAGGTTCTGTGCGAGCATGAGGAACATGCGGCGGTGGGTCTGGCACATGCGGCCCACCGTTTCGTCGATGTAGAGACCCTTCTGGCCCATGTTGCCATACTTGAAGCGCTTCATCATGTTTTTGTACATGATGTCGGCGTCAATCACGCCCATCTGTCCGTAGTTGAACGGTGTGATGCGGTAGGCGAGACCTTCGAGCACGAGGAAGTTTTCGAGTCCGGCAAAGTTGCCCGAACCGAGCGTCACGCTCATGTACATCGGTCGCTTCCAGTCGGCGCGGGCGAGCATCTCGTAGATCATCACGTCCTGACGGTAAAGTCCGCCCTGCTTCTCTGCAGCGTTCTTGAGGGAGATGACCATGTGGTCGGGGATGGAGTCGGGACCGAGGGGGAGGAGCATGCCGCTTTCCTTCACGGCCTGCTTGTTCACCTTCACCACAACGGAGTCGGTGGGGAAGTAGCCGCCCGTTTCCTTCTTCACGTAGTGGTCGAGAATGTAGGAAAGTTCGTAGGGGTCGACAGAGGGGTTCTCAGCCTTGATGCGGTTGAGCTCTTCCTTTCCCTCGGGGCGGATGGGGTAGAACGTGTGCTTGCCGTTGTCTACATAGAGCAGACGCGACCACGTGATGGGCAGCGAGGGCGAGTCGTAGGCGGGACGGCGCATCTGGTCGGTGTACCAGTCGGTCTGCAGATAGGAAAGGTTGCAGACGCGGGCGTCGGTGCGCTGTCCTTCCACTTCCTGGTTGTACCAAAGGGGGAAGGTGTCGTTGTCGCCGTTGGTGAAGATGATGGGGCCTCCCTTGTCGGGAAGGGTGTTGAGGTAGTTCAAGCCGAAGTCGCGGCATGAGAAGCGGCCTGAGCGGTCGTGGTCGTCCCAAGTCTGGCTCACCATCTGTATGGGCACGAGTATGCCAACTACTGAAGCCAATGCTGCTGCAACCACGGGCTGCTTCTTGAAGAGCTTTTCTGCCCACTGGGCGAGAGCTGCCACGCCAAGGCCAATCCAAATGGTGAAGGCGTAGAACGAGCCCGCATAGGCGTAGTCGCGTTCACGGGGCTGGCTGGGTGTCTGGTTGAGGTAGAGCACAATGGCCAGACCGGTCATGAAGAAGAGGAAGAACACCACCCAGAACTGGCGGATGCCCTTTTCTCCGCGGTAAGCTTGCCAGAAGAGGCCGATGAGACCGAGGATGAGCGGCAGGCAGTAGAACACGTTGTGACCCTTGTTGTCCTGCAGCGATTTGGGCAGCAGGCTCTGGTCGCCGTACATGGCGTTGTCGATGAACGGAATGCCGGTAATCCAGTTGCCGTGCTCGAGTTCTCCCTGGCTCTGGATGTCGTTCTGACGGCCGGCGAAGTTCCACATGAAGTAGCGCCAGTACATGAAGTTCACCTGGTAGGAGAAGAAGAAGCGGAGGTTGTCCTTCTGCGAAGGCATCTCGCCCTGCACTTCATATCCGTCCTGCGTCTTGAAGGTGACGGGGTTCATGCTGATGTCGCCGAGCCACTGGTTGTACTGCTGCGTGTGGGCTGCGCTCCATATGCGGGGGAAGAGCATGGTGAGTCCGCTGGGGTAGTTCACGCCGGTGGTTTCCTCAATGTCTTCATACTCGTCTGGTTCGGCAGCCGAAGCCTTTTCCTTGCGCTGCGTACGCATGCGCTTGGTGTATTCGATGGCGTTGGCCGACCATGCCTGCTGCTGCGAGTTGAAGGCTTCGCCCTTGAAGAGGGGGTACGAACCGTACTGCTCGCGGCTCATGTAGGAACCGAGGGTGAAGATGTCTTCAGGGGAGTTTTGGTCCATGGGCGGGTTCTCCGTGGAGCGGATGACGATGATGGCGTACGAAGAGTAGCCGATCATAAGCATCAGCATGCAGAGGAGCGAGCTGTTCATGAAACGCTTGCGCACCACGTAGTTGCCGTCCTTTCCTTTGTAGTTGAGGAGGAAGGCAATCACGGCGATGACCACCACGCCGAGCACCACGCAGGCTGCGCCGTGGCCCATGAAGGGAATGCCGAGGAGCGCAACGGAAAGAATGTAGAGCACCACGGTGCGGGTGTGGTTGTTCTTCGTTGTGCTCCAGATGGCGGAGAGCACCACGGCGATGAGCACAATGAGGTAGACCACCATGCCGGAGTTGAACGGCATGCCGAGGGTGTTGACGAAGAAGAGTTCAAACCATCCGCCCACCTTCACGATGCCGGGCACCACGCCGTAGAGCACGGCGGCCACGAGGAGCATGGATATGGCGAGTGCCACGAGCGAACCTTTGGCGTTTGCCTTGGGGTTGCGCTTGTAGTAGTATACGAGGGCGATGGCGGGGAGGCAGAGGAGGTTCAGTAGGTGCACACCGATGGAGAGGCCCGTGAGGTAGAAGATGAGCACGAGCCAGCGGTCGGAGTGGGGCTCGTCGGCATGTTCTTCCCATTTGAGGATGAGCCAGAACACGAGTGCCGTGAACATGGAGGAGTAGGCGTAAACCTCACCTTCCACAGCGGAGAACCAGAACGTGTCGCTCCACGTGTAGGCCAGTGCGCCGGTGAGTCCGCACCCCATGATGGTTACAATCTGCGTCCAGGAGGTGACCACGCCGTCGGTGCATATGAGCTTGCGCGCCAGGTGTGTGATGGTCCAGAAGAGGAAGAGGATACACATGGCCGAAAGCAGGGCCGACATGATGTTCACGCAGAGCGCCACTTTTGAGGGGTCGTCCGTGAACTGTGTGAAGAAGTTTGCCGTGAGCATGAAGAACGGTGCGCCGGGGGGGTGACCCACCTCGAGCTTGAATGCCGTGGTGATGAACTCAGGGCAATCCCAGAAGCTTGCCGTAGGCTCCACCGTTGAGCAGTAGGTGAAGGCAGCAATGGCAAAGGTCAACCATCCGAGGATGTTGTTTACCAACTTGTACTGTTTCATTTGAGATTTACGCTGTTGAAACTGTTATTGACTGAATGTGATTTATTCGTAGGATATTCCAAACTGCAAAAATATAGATAAAAAACCGTTTGCAGCCTTGCGCTACGGAAAAAAGGAAGATGGAAGATTCAACTTACAAATGCAACTACGCCGAGACGGCATTCTGATGAGTGAAAATCCCGTAGACCTTTCCACCGGTGCAGGTTCAGCCGAGGGTGTATCCCAAATCGGTGAAACGCTTGTTGAATTTCATCAGGTCTCTGGTGTGAACCAGCACGAGGTAGCCCTCGGCGCGGACGACGAGTTTGCTGAGCACGTCGTCGGTAAGGAGCAGACGCTGGATGTCCGTGCGGTCTTTCGGCACGTTGAAAACGGTGAAGTCGTCCTTCGCCTTTTCCATCACATTGAAGCGGCTGGGGAGTTCGTTGAAGAAGTCGAGCCAGTTCTGCGGCGGTTCGGGACAGATGCTCTTCTTGAACGATTCTATCTTCTGCTTCATGTCGGCCACGCTCTGGCAGTTGCTCATGAACGTTGTGTGCGACGCGCCCCAAAGCGTCGGGGTGAGCCTTTTGGCATAGTCGACGAGAATGCCGGAGTAGCGGCTGTCGCGGCATACGTGAATCACGAGGTGGTCGTCGCTGAGTTTGAAGTCGTCGGCCATGTTGCTTTCCGCGCTTTCCATCTTCGGCATTTCGTTGTCAAGTCCGAAGACGTAGCGTGCCATGGCGTTGAAGCGGACGAAGCGCACGGGTTCCACGTAGCTGTTCGTGTCGTCGGCGAGCGTAGGCTGCAGCGCCAGTTCGCAAAGTCCCATGGTGGCGCACATGAGCAGGAAGGCTTTCACCAAAGGTGTCACCACCTGGTCCACGGCTTCATCGATTGTCACGTAGTTCTTGTCGCGCCGCTTCACCAAGCGATAGTAGCGTTCGTAAGCTAAAGGATGGTAGAACAAGGCTGCCGACGGACGTATGGTGGTTAAAAGCCATGCAACAATCGACTCCACGTCGTACCAGTCATCCATGCCCCTTTTCATCGTTGCGCGAACGGCAGAGGCGAGTTCGTCCATGAATATGCTGGAATTGGCTGTGTCTCTGAGTCGTGCCGTCTGTTTGACAAGATGGGGCAAATAGAGCTCATGAATGGCTTCAGACCGTCCGAAGAGTCTTATCATCGCACTGCGCAACGCCTCGTAGACGGGCTTTCCGCTGCTCCCCCTTATAATGGGACTTTTGGCGCAGATATAGGTGTTGATAAAGAAAGCTGCGGCGGTTTTGTTTATGGCAAGATTGGGCTCTCCGTCTGCGATGGGAAACGGAAACTGCAGCTTCTTTGCGATGCTTTTTACCTGGGAAAAGTTATTGATAGTTTGACGCGGCGTCATGGTGTGGTCCTGCTTCATGAGCCGGTCCATGATGAAGAACTGGGAATCGATGCAGTCCACATTGCTGTAGAATGTGAAGTCGTCGCTTGCCTTGAGCTCGTCTTCTCTTACAAAAATAAGGTCGGGAAAACCGAAGTAGTCTATCAACAGGGGCTGCAGCAGATTGTATACTTCCGAGTTCAGCGAATAGGCGTATGTGTCGAAGTCCTCTGTATTGAAAAATTCTGTGAACCAGTTAGCACACAATGAATGTAATTCATAGTCCACATTGCGGTCGTATCGGAAGAATTTGGTAAAATGGAAGTCCGACCATACTTTACGCTCCTTTTCCGACAGGTTGTCGAGGTATATTGCAAAGTTGTGGGACGAGGCCAAAAAGATTGCGGCATATTCTACATAAACGCTTTTCTTCGCATTCTTGGCCTTGGCGTACTCTTGCTGAATGGAGAGGAAGACCTTCTTTTCGGGGCCGTTGGCAACGGGCAGCGGTTCTCCGTTTTCACAGTGTCTTGGGAGCGAAAGGCAGATTTCCTCCAGTTTTACTTTGGTATAGTACCCGTCAATTATGGCGCATACCTCTTTCAGCTCATCTATGGGGACGAGCTCGAGCATGGGCTTTTTGTTCTTATTTATAGTTGTCATGGGAGGAGAGGGCTAATGTGTAAATGTGTCGCTTCGCGAATGTGCAAATGTGCGAATGTGCAAATGTGCAAATGAGCTGCGCTGCATACGTCCGTAACGTTTATGCTCATCACACTGCTTTGCAAAATGTTACGCAAACGTGTTTCACTTGTCGGGGCCTCCGAGAATGAAGTCGATGTCTTCTTCGGTGAGCACTTTGGTGACGGCGCTGTCGTGGGTGATGAGTCCTTCGAAGAGGTCGGCCTTGAGGCGCTGGAGTTCCTGAATCTTTTCTTCAATGCTTCCTCGGGTGATGAGGCTGTAGGAGAGCACGGTGTTCTTTTGTCCGAAACGGTGCAGACGGTTGATGGCCTGCTCCTCTGCGGCACGGTTCCACCAGGGTTCGAAGATGTACACCATGTCGGCCGCCGTGAGGTTGAGACCCACGCCGCCCGTTTTGAGCGTCATGAGCATCACGCTTACGGAGCGGTCCGTCTGGAAACGTTCCACAATGCTCTTGCGGTCTGTGGTGGCACCCGTCATCACCACGTGGTTGATGCCTTCCTTCTCGAGGGCTTCGCTTACTATTTCTATGCCCGCAATGTAGTTGAAGAACACCACGGCCTTGTGGCCGCCCGCCACGGCGTCGGTGAGCGAGTCCATAAGCGGCTGGAGTTTGGGCGAAGTGACGTTGCCTTCGCCCGACGTTTCGGGCACGGAAGCCAGGCGGCGGAGTTCGCCGAGCGCCTGGAACATAAGGAACTGCGACTGCTGCAGACCCTTTTCCTTGATGTTCCCCTTGAGCAACATCTGGTAGTAGGCGCGGCGGCGCTCGTAGAGTTCGGCCTGTTCGGGTTCCATTTCCACGTAGAGCGTTTGCTCAATGCGGTCGGGGAGTTCCTTCAGCACGTCCTTTTTCAGGCGGCGGAGCATGAAGGGATTGATCTTTCGGCGGAGCGTTTCCGTCACTTCGCGGTCGGCCTGTTTGGTGATGGGCACGGTGTAGAGCGCGTTGAATTCTTGCAGCGAACCGAACATGGAGGGATTGAGGAAACGGAAGAGGGAGTAGAGTTCCGTAAGGTTGTTCTCTATAGGTGTGCCGGAGAGCGCAAGGCGGTGGTCGCCTTTGAGCAGGAGCACGGCCTGCGTGCTTTGCGTGGTGAGGTTCTTTATGTTTTGGCTCTCGTCGAGAATGATGTAGTGGAAGTGCTGTTTGCGGAATTCCTCCACATTGTTGCGCACCATGGCGTAGGTAGTGAGGATGAGCTGGTGGCCGAGGGCTTCCTTCATGTCGCGCGTCGTGCCGTAGAACGTGTACACGCTCAGCTGCGGGGCGAAGCGTGCAAGCTCGCTCTGCCAGTTGAAGAGGAGCGAACGCGGCATGACGATGAGCGTGCTGCGCTTCTCTTTCGGGTAGATGCGCGTGAGCATGGCAATGGTCTGCAGCGTCTTTCCCAGACCCATGTCGTCGGCAAGGCATCCGCCGAGCTTGTTGTCGTAGAGATAGTTTATCCACTTCACGCCCTCGCGTTGGTAGTCGCGGAGGGTGGCGTTGACGTGGGGCAGTTTTATCTTCTGCTCCTTCAGTTTGTTGAAGCCTTCGTACACTTCGCGGTGGCGGCAGAAGTCGGGCGCGTCGGCGGGGGCTTCGAGCAGGCGGTCGAGTTCGGGAAGGTCGAAGAAACTTACTTCGTACTTACCGTTCTTGTCGGCTTTTTTGAAGATGCGTGCCAGGCGCTTCATGTATTTGTCGTTGACGAGCACGCGGTTGCCGTTGGCCAGCTCTATGTAGCGTTGCTTCTCGAACTGTCGGAGGAAATCCTTGAGCAGGAACGTTTCGTCGCCGAGTTCCACGGTGGGTTTGCAGTCGAGGTAGTCGATGCCCGTGCCTGCGCCGATGTGGAGCTGGGGCGTGGACGCTTCGAGTTTGAAAGCTTTCAAGTGGTTGGTGCCGAGCAGCACGTAGTTTTCGATGAGGAGGGGAAGGGCTTCGAAGAGGAACTTTTCGCCCACGGTATGGGGCACGAGGATGAATTCGTTGTCGGCATAGACCTGCGAGAGGGCATTCTTCGACGCTCCGCATTTGTGGATGAGCGTGAGCAGCCGCTTTTGTTCCTCTTCGAGGTTGGGGAGGAGAAGCATGCGCAGTTCAACGTTGCCGTCGGGGGTGAGCGTGGCGGCACACTTGAGCGCCGTGCTGTTCAGCACGGAGTCGGTCTCGCCGGGCATGGCGGCCGCCAGACGCATGTAGAGCGTGCGGTCTTCGTCCACTTTCTCGAAGACGATGGCGGTGCGCGCCGCTATGGGTTCGGGACTTTGGTAGACCTGTGCCTCGCCGAACTGGAGCGCCACGGTGGTGGGGAACAGGCTGTAGAAGAGCGAGAGGAACGTTTCGAGTTGCTCTTTTTTGATGGTGGCTTCGAAGAGGGGTAGGGCTTCAAACTGGTTGCCCAGACTTTCCGTTTCGTAGATGCTGCGGCCTTGCAGCGCGAAGCACTCGTTGAGTAGCGTGCACTGCTTGAGCGGAAGGTGCTCTTCGCCGCAATCGAGGGTGACGGACGTGGCGTAGCCGTTTTTCGTCGGTTCCACGTGGAGCGTGTAGACGGCTGCCGAGTCGGCATGACGCAGCGTGTTGCCGTCCGCATCGGTCATGGTGCAGCGCACAATCTGGTAGACGAGGAACGGATTTTTACGGAGCGAGATGCGCTGGTCTCTTCCCGACCACGAGAACTCGTCGAAGCGGCGCTGCAGTACGGACTCAATGGCGCGCAAGGCTCCGCCCACGTCGCCCGAATGGTAACGGCTGTCGGGCTCTATGGGTTTGTTTTTGGCGTTGCGCACTTCAAGGTAAGGTTCGTCGTTTTCTACCACGACGGCAAAGCGCACGTCGGTGCTTTCGGCGCTGTTCTTCGCCGATCCCTCAAAGGGCGAGGGCCGGTCGGCGAGTTGGCGTATGAGGTCTTCGAAATTCATCGGTGGAGTAGGGGAGGGGTTAATGTGCAAATGTGCAAATATGCAAATGTGCAAATGTGGTTTGCTTTGAATCGCTTATGGGGGGAGCGATGGGGGCGAAGTCTCCTGACTTCGCTTGCGCGAATAAGGTTACTTTTTAAAGAATGCTTTGCTCGCGCAAGCGAGCTCGGGAGAGCTCGCCCCCATAGAGAATCTCCACGCCGCGGCGCACGGAGTCGAGCCCGAAATCTTCGGGGCGCAGGTCCTTTATGGCTATCCATTGCGCGTCTTCGGCGTCGTCGCCGGCCTGCACGGCGCTTTCGTCGCGCAGGGCGCAGCGGAAGAAGGCGTCGGAGGTGTGTACGGCGTGGCCGGAAAAAGGATAGACGTTGGGAAGGGAAAAGAGAAATTCGAAACTCTTGAGTTCTGCTCCGAGTTCTTCGCGCACTTCGCGCGCCAGTCCGTCGGTGATGCTCTCTCCCGGGTCGACGAAGCCGCCGGGGAGGTCGAGTGTGCCGCGTGCGGGTTCGCGCTTGCGGCGTATGCAAAGGAGTTCGCCGCGACTGTTTACAACCACGGCCACCGTGGCGGCGGCTGCGTTGGGATAGAACGTGAATCCGCAATCGTGGCAACGCTTGCTGTAAGCGTCGTTTTCGGCAAAGGCACTGCTGCCGCAGTGGGGACAGAAAAGAAAGTCGCTTAAGGGATGGAGCATGGGACTTTTTTGTGTGGAAATAAACAAAAGGAACCGACCCGAAGCCGGTTCCTGAAGTGATGCGTCGAGCGAACGATGCGTCGAACGATGCGTCGAACGATGGGGGCGAAGTCTCCTGACTTCGCGCTCTATACGGCAATGGTTTCTTTTAAAACATGAATTCCCATGAATGAATCATGAATTTGCAGAAATACATATTCGCTTGCGCGAACAAGAATTCATGAGAATTTCCAGAACATTTATGTTCGAAGAATAATTCATGAGAAATTCATGGTCCATTCATGATAATTCATGTTTAAAAAACATCTTCGCGCAAGCGAGCTCGGGAGAGCTCGCCCCCATCGTTCGCCCCCATCGTTCGCTTATTCCTCGCCGGCGAAGTTGTCGCCCTTGTTGCTTTCGCGGCGGCGACGGCGGCGCTGCTGTGCACGTCGCTTGGCGGCCTTTTCGCGGTCTATGCGAACCTGCGCGTCGGCTGCATCGTCGGCATTGTGCTTCTTGGCTTTGCCTTCGCCTTTCGGGGCTTCTGCGTTCTTTTCGGCCTTGTCGGCAGGCTTCTTGCTGCGGTTAGGCTTGCGGCGGCGGGAGTGTGTGTTGCGCTGGCGGCGCTCGTCGGAAGCGCTGTCGCTTTCGGCGTCTTCGTCGGAAGTGGCTTCTTCCTTGCGGTCGAAGGTTGTGGCGTCGGTGGCGCCGAACACAAAGTCGTCGAGCGAAATGTGGCGGAGTTTGGGAAGGGCTGCTTCCTCGGCGAGGGATTGGGGCTCGGAAGGCGTTTCTTCTTCGTCTTCCTCATCATCCTCATCATCCTCTTCGTCGGCAGGGACTTCTTCGTCGAAGACTTCTTCGGCTTCCTCGTCGGAAACGTTGTCGTCCTCAGAAGATTCGCCGCTTTCGCTGGGGGCTTCTTCGTCGTCCGAATCCGTTTCTATGTCGTCGGCATCGGCTTCGATGGGCTCGGCGCTGGCCTCTGCTTGCGGAGCTTCTGCTTCGGTAGTCTGAGGCTCTGCTTCTGAAGTAGAAACAGACTCTTCTGCAGCAGCCTCTTCTGCGGCAGGCTCTTCTTCTGCAGTCGGCTCTTCTACGGCAGGTTCTTCCTCTGCCACAGGTTCTTCGCTTGCCGGCTCTGCGGGAGTTTCCGGCTCGGCAGAAACGGGAACTTCCGCTTCTTCTTCGGCAGTGGTCACTGCCTCAGGTTCTGCAGCGCTGAGTTCAGGCTCGATGTCTGCTTTCGCCTCGTCGGTTTCGGGAGCCACATGGAGTTCCACGGTTTCAAGAATTTCTTCTTCAACTTCTGCCGTTGAAGAAACATCTGTTACCGAAGAGACTTCTGCAGCTGAAGAAGCGTCGGCTTCTTCCTTGCGCTCCTTGTCGAGTTCTACGAACGGATTCGTTTCGTCGGCTTCCATTGCTTCGCGACGTGCCTTGCGGCGCTGGCGGCGCTTGGCCGACTCGCTCATGGGCTTCTGCTCGGGCATGGTGGCGGCGGCTTCGTCGGTAGCATTCTCGGCATTGGCCAGCTCGGGTTGGGGCGCGGGCACTTCGGCCTTCACCTTCTTGCTGCCTTTCACAGCGTCGTTAATCGTCTTCGCCGTGCGGTTGCGCTCACGCTTGCGCTCGGCTTTCGTCTGCGGCTTGCGTTCGGGCTCTTCGGCAGCGTCTTTGCCCTGGGCAGGTTTGTCCTTCTCCTTGTCGGAAACGGACTTCTCCTTTCCGGCAGCGGCCTTCTCTTTGCCATTGGCAGCCTTGTCCTTCGCAACGTCCTTGGTGGCGGCGGGCTTGCTCTTCTTCTGCGAACGGGCTGCAGGAGCGGGAGCGGCCTGTGCGTCGTCGTCCTCGTCGGGCTGTATGCTCGTGGCGTAGTCGGAGTATTCCGACTCGTTGTCGGGGTCGTCGATAACTTCGTACTTCGGGTTGTCGCCGTAGGCTTCGTCGTAAGCTGCGTCGGACGAGTCGTGGTAACCGTCGGCGTCGGCAAAATTCTTGCGGCGGCCCGTCTCGTCTTCCAGCACGGGCTTGTCCTTGCCCTTTGCCTTGCTTACGATGTCTTCCGCTTCGTCTATTTTGGGAAGGGCAAACGATTCGTCTGCCTCCATGGCGGTGCGCTTTTCCTTTGCACGGAAAATGCTGTCGTAGAGCTTCTGCTCGCGGCGCATGCGCGAGAGGGCGTCTTTCGCGGCCACTTGTTGGCTCTCCTTCTTGGAACGTCCGCTTCCCTTGCCCACGGTGATGCCTTCGAGCACGATGCTCGTGCGGAAACCGCGTTCGCCGTCGGCTCCGCCGGAGTCGCGGAAGTCGGTGTTGATACGGTTCTTCTGGCACCATTCGAGGAGCTTGCTCTTGAAGTTCACTTCTTTCTGGGCCACGGTGTCGAGGTCCACGTAGGTGCCGATCACGCGGTTGGTGATGAACCAGTGGCAGTATTTGAAGCCGCGGTCGAGATAGATGGCGCCCATGAGGGCTTCAAAGGCATTGCCGCCTATGTTGGTGTGGCTCATGCGCGTGCCCTGTGCGGCTTGGATGAGCGCTTCGAGTCCCATCTGCTCGGCAAGGCGGTTGAGTGCCTCGCGCTGTACTATTTTCGAGCGGGTGGAAGTGAGGAAACCTTCGCGCTTGTGTTCGAAGTGGCGGAAGAGGATGTCGCTGACCACGGTTTCGAGCACGGCGTCGCCGAGATATTCGAGCCGCTCGTTGTTGAGCGGCTTGGAGGTGTTCTCCGTGCGCGGGCGTTTCTCGCGGCGTCCGTTGCGGCGGTCCTTTCCGCCGTTGGGCTCGGTGTGGTAGGTGAGCGATTTGTGGGAAAAAGCTACGCGGTAAATCTCGACGTCGTGGGGGTAGAAGCCGAGTATGTCATAGAGTACCGAAAGAAACTCCTTGTTCTTGCGAAACGGGAGCTTCATGCGGTCTAAAAGGTTGTGTATCATAAAAAACGTGAAGTGTGTGGCAGCGCTTGTAAAGTGCGCGGGTGGCTGGGGGGCGATAAAGTGATGTTCCCAAAACAAAATGCCCGAGGTGTAAAGTGCGGCGAGTTGTTAAGCGCGGCGAGCGGCCTGAAAGGCCAC
>CAVCAV010000046.1:0-2764 GCA_963600165.1 Christensenella sp. UBA1685
GGAAAGCCAGTGGGTGTGGCCCAGGTTGAGCCAATCGGACGACGTCAGGCCTTTAGTACTTTCTGCCAGCTGGCCGTAGTATTTCGTTGCCTGTTCGAGTTTTCCCGTCACGAGCGAACACCATGCAATGGCACGCTTGGCGTGAAGATTATCGGGACTGAGGTAGTCTACCTTGAAGAGACGCTTGAAGGCTTCGTCGTAGAGTTTCTCTTCTATAAAACATTCTGCCAAAAGCATGGCTACGCGCACGTCGTCGGCATTGGTTTGCTCCAGTTCGAGCAGATAGAGTTCAGCTTCTGCCGTGCGTCCGTCGCGCTTGAGGCACTCTGCAAGGCGGCGCTTGGTCCACGTCGCTTCTGGGTCTTTTTCCAAAGCTTCGTTATAGAAGTCGGCAGCGCGGCTGAAGTCTTTGTTCTTCTCGCAGCAAAAGCCCATTTTCTGCCACACCAGTGCATTTCGCTGGTCTTGGGGAATGTAGGTGTAGAGATGCAGCGCAAGGTTGTACGACTCGTCTTTGAACACAAAGTCGGCAAGGCGGCCTACGGTAGAAGAACCGAGGAAGATGTAGTCGAAAGGTTCCGCCTCGCCGAGAAACAGATTTTCGGTGAACGGATTGGGGTAGTCCTTGCGGAACGTATAGAGGTTGCAGAAGCGGTAGAAGCCTTGTACATAAGAACGCAAGGCCGTTTTGAAATCTGCCGTTCGCCCCGGAATGTCGGGGCCGTTTGCGGTAGCCGTCAGTTCCGTCAACATTTCTTCAGGCATCTTCTCGCGAAGGGCGGAAATGTCGGGCGATGAAGTGAGCTGGGAAATGAGGCAAAGGGAGTAGAGGTCGGAATCGCAGAGCGTGGCTGCTTTCAAAGAGAGCGTGAGGAAGGGATTCTTCCGGCAGTCGGCGGGGATGTCGGGATGGTTGAACGAGAAGGGGTAAAACCAGTTCACGGCGTAGTTGAAGAAGGGGAAACGCTGCTTCAGGTTCTTGAACGAACCCATATAGAGGTCCGCTCCCTTTTGCTGCAGGTCGCTGAATTCCTTGAACATCTTGCTGAGCTCCTCACCGCCCTGCTTGTTCCATTCGGGATTGAGTTCGGGGTCCATCAAGCCGTCGTGAAGGTCTTGTATGTTTTCAGGAAGTTCCTTGCTCGCGTCCTTTATCTTCTTCATGATTTTGGGCATGAGTTCCTCGTTGAGCTTGCGGTCGAGTTTCTTCGTGTCGAGCGTAAGGAAAAGCTGCGTCTGAAGGTCTTCAAGTTCCTCGGCCACGCCTTTCTCGTCCATCCAAAGCATGAGGCGGGCATTCACTTCGGGGTAAAAGTCAAGGCTGTCCTGGTGAGTATAGACCATAAAGGCCAAACCCGTTACGGCGCGCACGCGAAGCATGCATTCATCGCTGTGGGCGGCATTGTAGAGCAGGTGGAACTTTGCAATGTCGAAATAAAGCAGACCGGAAAGCGTAAGTGCGCTCAAGGCAATGCAGCGAAGTTCAAGGGGATTCTCCTCGTGGCTCAGGAAATTGCCCAACCACTCCTCTTCGGGTTGTGAAAGCAAAGGCGAGGTGACAAGCACGTCGAAGAGCGAGCGATAGTCTATCTTGCCCGATGCTGACAAGGTGAGGACAGAAGGGCTCTGTCCGTATAAGCGCTCTAACGTGGAATACGTAGAGGCAAAGTGCGAGTCGTTTGCCGCTATTGTTCCTTTGCACATGAGGGCGTTGCGCAGTTCGTAGGAGCGGCGCATGAGTCCGTTGTAGATTTTCGTTCTTGAAGGGTCGTCGGCTCCTTTTATATAATAGGAAAGCAACATGTCGTACGTGTCCGACATCTGTTGCAGTTCTTCCGTTTCGTCGGTCAGTTGCAGACACGTGGCGGCTCCTTTCAGCGAACTGAGCACAGAAAGGAGATTGCCGCCGTGCAACGCATTAGTGGCGTCTTCCAGCAAATATTTGTACGTATCGTTCATTAGGGAAAAGTCTGTTCGTTCACGTTTCGTTTGATGAATGTTCCGCTATTTCTTCTTGAAAAAACCTCCAACGGGAATATCTATGCTGTCGGCCAAAGCGGTATCTATGCCGTACACCTTTTGAAGAATTTCTGACGCCTTGTCCACATGCGCTTCGGAGCTCTTCGCTTTTTGGGGTTTATGGTAAGTGCGGATGGAGTCGATGGCCATGGCGTAGCCTTTCTTGAGCAACGTGAGAGATGCCTCGTCGAGGCGAGCGCATTTGCTTGCGGCGCTTGTTACGAATGCATTGTTGTGTACTGGGGAAGTTTGCGCAGCCAACATTTTGTCGCCGGCGCCAAGGGCAAGTGCCGTGAAAGGCCAACGTAGCATAGCGGCGTCAATCTGCCGGTTGCCCATCATATGGGCGCGAAGTTTCACGTCGTTGATTTGCGTGAGGTAGACGGCGTCTGCTTTCAGTTTGGCTTTGGAGATGAGACTTTCGCAAAACGACTTTTCGGTGCTTTCCCGTGAAACGGCCACGATGCGTCCGGCAAGTTTCGACACGTCCTTTACGCGCAGCGAACCTCCCACAAAGAGTTGCCAGCTGTCCGTACCCTCCGACACTACGGAAAGGTTCTTCTTCTGCCCCCTACCCTCTTCGAGGCGTTGCGTGTCGGCATATCCGCCGTCCATATATCCGCCGAGGAGCGCCGTGTCGCAGTCGAGTTGCGAAGCGTAGGTGTGTATTTGAAGCCGAAGTCCGAGTTTGCGGTAGATGCCCGTTTCCTGTGCATAAAAGATGGGAAGGCAGTCTGCCGTAGGC
>CAVCAV010000046.1:2774-16190 GCA_963600165.1 Christensenella sp. UBA1685
GTGTACGGCCAAAGTGTCGTAAGCGGGCGCTTTCTTCACCACCGGCCCTGGTGCCGGTTGCGACGTGCTGTTGCCGCAGGCCGAGAGCATTGCGCAGCAAATGAGCGTGAGGAAGATACACTTTGGGGATAGGTAACGATGCATGAGGGGATATAAAGTCTGTTTGTATAATTCCAATACGAATCAACACATAAAAAGAAAGAAGCCTAAAAGCATTGCGCTTGTACAAGCGACGCATAGCGCGTCGGGAGGCAAGGAGCAACAATACTTTTAGACTTCTGATTAAAACTTGTTCAAGGAGCAATTAGCCCTTGATAGCTGCAATACCGGGAAGCACCTTGCCTTCGATAGCCTCAAGGAGGGCACCACCACCGGTGGAGATGTAGGAAACCTTGTCGGCCATACCGAACTTGTTGATGCAAGCTACGGAGTCGCCGCCGCCGATGAGCGAGAAGGCACCGTTTTCAGTAGCCTTGGCAATGGCTTCGGCAATGGCCTTAGAGCCGCCTGCGAAGTTGTCGAATTCGAATACGCCGGCAGGACCATTCCAGAGGATAGTCTTGGCGCTTTCGATTACGCTGGCAAAAGCCTTGCGGGTTTCGGGACCTGCATCGAGGCCTTCCCAACCTTCGGGGATGGCGTTGGCGGGGCATACCTGCGTGTTGCAGTCGTTCTTGAAGTCGTCGCCGGCTACGCAGTCGGTACCGAGCACGAGGTTCACTCCGTTTTCTTTGGCTTTCTTGATTACGTCGAGAGCTACGTCGAGCTTGTCATCTTCGCAGATGGACTTGCCGATGTGGCCGCCCTGAGCCTTGGCGAACGTGTAGGTCATACCGCCGCAGAGGATGAGGTTGTCCACCTTGCTGAGGAGGTTCTCGATGATGCCGATCTTCGTGGACACCTTCGAACCGCCCATGATGGCAGTGAAGGGATGCTTGATGTTGCTCAATACGTTGTCGACGGCCGTAACTTCCTTCTCCATGAGGTAGCCGAGCATCTTGTGGTCAGCATCGAAGCTGTCGGCGATGACGGCGGTGGAAGCGTGCTTGCGGTGAGCCGTACCGAAAGCGTCGTTTACGTAGATGTCGGCGTAGGAAGCGAGCGTAGCTGCGAATTCCTTCTGACGGGCCTTCATTTCCTTCTTGGCTTCGTCGTAAGCGGGGTCTTCCTTGTCGATGCCTACGGGCTTGCCCTCTTCTTCGGGATAGAAGCGGAGGTTTTCAAGGAGAAGAACTTCACCGGGCTGGAGGGCGTCGGCAGCTGCCTTGGCCTTTGCGCAGTCGGGAGCGAACTGAACCTTCACGCCGAGCTTCTCGCTCACGGCGTCAACAATCTGGCTGAGGGAGAACTTGGCGTTCACCTTGCCTTTGGGTTTGCCCATGTGGCTCATAATGATGAGGGCGCCACCGTCGGCGAGCACTTTCTTCAGTGTGGGAAGAGCACCGCGGATACGGGTGTCGTCCGTAATCTTTCCATTCTCGTCAAGAGGCACGTTGAAGTCAACACGGACAATCACTTTCTTGCCCTTGAAATCGCAAGTTTCAATAGTCATAGCTTTACCAATTATTTTTATTATGGTTATTTCAATGCCAAGCGCACAACGTGCAACCCAAGGGCTCCCCGTTGCGCTATGGTGCAGCAAAATTACAAAAAGCGCCCAAGTATTGCAATTTTTCCCGATGAATTTCTGGTGCGCATTTTCTTTTAGGTTCTACGCGCCAGATATACATCTGATTTTCTTCGTACATTTGCAACAATTTAAGGTGATTTACCAATTGCCACCACACTACATTTCTATTGACCATTTGGCATTTTGCCCCCATTTCCGACCAAGATTCCATGCAATATCAATATACCCCCAACCAATTCGGAGCCGAAACGCTTACACCCATGCAGGAACGCATGCGCAGCGAGGCTCTTGCGTCCGGCCACATTGTGCTGCTCTCACCCACAGGCACGGGCAAGACGCTGGCCTATCTGCTGCCGCTTGCCGAACTGGTGCGTAAAGATGACGACCGGCTTCAGGCCGTGGTGATTGTGCCAACGCGCGAACTGGCCATCCAAAGTGAGGACGTGCTGCGACGGGCTGGCACGGGCATCCGTTCCATGTGTCTCTACGGCGGACGTCCTGCCATGGAGGAGCACCGCACTATGCGCGAAGTGCGCCCTCAGGTGGTGTTTGCCACGCCCGGCCGTATGAATGACCATCTTTCCAAGGAGAACCTTTCTGCTGAAGCGGTCACCACGCTCGTGGTGGACGAATTCGACAAATGTGTGGAATTGGGTTTCCAGGAGGAAATGGAACGCGTCTTGAGCCACTTCCCTCTCCTGCCCCACCTTTGGCTCACGTCTGCCACCGACGCCGAAGCCATCCCACAGTTTATGAACCGTGTGGGAGGAAAGTTCTCGAAAGAATGGAAGCGCATCGACTTTCTTGCGGACAAAGAAGAAGTGAAGAACCGTATGCAGCTCTTTGCCGTCCACTCTCCCATTAAGGACAAACTCGACACGCTCGGCCGTCTGCTCACCTCCTTCAAAGGTAAGCCCGCCATCGTGTTCGTGGCTTACCGCGAGAGCGTGGAACGTGTGGGGAAATATCTTCGCGAACAAGGTTTTTATTCTGAAATGTACCATGGCGGCATGGAACAGGAGCGGCGCGAACGTGCGCTCTACAAGTTCCGCAGCGGTTCGGCCAACGTGCTCGTAAGCACCGACCTCGCCGCCCGTGGTCTCGACATTCCCGAAGTGGAAGCTGTGGTGCACTACCATCTGCCGCTTAAGGAGGAGGACTTCACCCACCGCAGCGGGCGCACCGCCCGATGGGACGCACAAGGCGTCGTGTTCCTCCTTGTCGGTCCGGAAGAGCATCTTCCCGAATTTGCCGAAGAGGCGGAAGATATGGAGCTTGAGCAAACTGCCATTGTGCCCAGCAAACCAAAATATGTCACGCTCTACATCGGGCGCGGAAAGAAGGACAAGCTCAGCAAGTCCGACGTCCTCGGTTTTCTGTGCAAGAAAGGAAATGCCCGCTCTGCCGACATCGGCCGCATCGACGTGGGTCCCCACCATGCCTACGTGGCCATTCTCCGTTCGCGCAGCAAGGAAATTCTTCGCCACGTGGCCAATGAGAAGATAAAAGGAATGAAAACGCTTATCGAGGAAATGCGCCACTGATGCCGTCCTCGTCAGCC
This sequence comes from Christensenella sp. UBA1685, assembly GCA_963600165.1. Taxonomy (GTDB): domain Bacteria; phylum Bacteroidota; class Bacteroidia; order Bacteroidales; family Bacteroidaceae; genus Alloprevotella. The sequence goes on from CAVCAV010000046.1 coordinate 5,966, forward strand.
ATTATTTATAGAACATCATGACAGCAATCATACACGACAACGCACTCCAGCAGGCAGCCGAGAAAGGCATGGACGCCTTCGTGGAAGCCATACTCAATGCCATAAAAGAAGCAGCCGGCAGCGAACTCAATGCCGAAACCATGCAGCGTCTCAATGCCGAGCAGATAACCCTCTGGGGATACTCCATCCTTCACGAAGAACTGATGGACGGCGGCTTTGTGCAACTCATCCACAACGGCTACGGCCCTTTCTTCTTCGACAATCCGTTTGCCAAAGCCATGCGCCTTTGGGGATTTCACGACTTCTCAAAGATTCTCTACAAAGCCAAGAAACTCTACGACGAGCGCAAGGACGCACTCACCCGCGAATGCTCAGACGACGAGTTCATGGCGCTCTTTGAGCAAAACCCCGAGTTTGACGACCTCGACGACTACTTCATTGAAAACGAAGAGGACATCACCGCCGCCGTGGCCTACTACGTGGATGAACACATCGAACAATTCGTAACCATTCTGAAAGACTAATGAACAAGCCAAAAATGTTGCCCACCTCCCGCATCAACATCAAGAACAAGCGGGCGGAACACGAATTTCTCATCATAGACAAATACACGGCAGGCATTGTGCTCACGGGAACGGAGATAAAAAGCATCCGCACCGGAAAGGCAAGTCTCGTGGACACGTTCTGCTACATCCACAACGGCGAGATGTGGATGAAGAACGGATACATCGCGGAGTACGACTTCGGTTCGTACAACAACCACAGCACCCGCCGCGACCGCAAACTGCTTTTGAACAAGAAGGAAATACACGCCCTTCAGGACGACACGCGTTCGCCCGGCTTCACCATCGTGCCGCTGCGCATGTTCATCAACGAAAAGGGCCTTGCCAAAGTGGTCATTGGCCTTTGCCGAGGCAAGAAGGAGTACGACAAGCGCGCCTCCCTCAAGGAAAAGCAGGACCGCCGCGAAATGGACCGCGTGATGAAGAAGAGTTTCTAAATGTTTTGGTCAAGAATTAGAAAATTTGAGTAATCCCGTACCTTTGAATTGGCAAGATTTTCAGGAAACACGGCTTGACGAAGTCAAGCTTTACTGCAATTCTTATCCATTCCACACCAAGCCGTAGGCTATTCTGTAATTCTCAAATTCTTGACAAAAAATATATAGAGGCGAAGCTGCTTATACGTAGCATACTATTTCTTGCGCTTTTAATTTTCCTCTAACAATATCCTTTAACCATGAAGTTAACCCGAATTCTTACACTTGCCCTGTCGCTTACCCTTTGCGCCGGCCATGCCAGCGCCAAAGGCAAGGACGAAGGCTTTGTCCGCACCAGCGGCGTCCATTTCTATAAAGGCAACTCCGATAAGCCCTACTATTTTATGGGCACCAACATGTGGTATGCGCCCATCCTCGGCAGCAAGGCCGAAGGAGGCAACCGCAAGCGCCTGTGTGCCGAACTCGACTCGCTGAAACTCATCGGCGTGAACAACCTGCGCATCCTCGTGGGCGCCGATGCGGGCAGCAAGAACGCCAACACCGTGAAGCCCTATCTGCAAGACGCTCCCGGACAGCTAAACGAGACGTTGCTTCAAGGACTTGACTACACGCTTCAGCAGATGCACAAGCGCGGCATGGTGGCCGTCATCTATCTCACCAACTCTTGGGACTGGAGCGGAGGTTTCGGTTTCTACCTCAAGAACGCCGGCCTACCCGATTCTCCCGACTCCCACGGCGAGGGCTACAATGCTTACGTTGACTATGCCAAGGCGTTCTACACCAACGAGAAGGCCAAGGACATGTACTACGACTTCGTGAAGCGCATCGTCTCCCGCAAGAATGCCATCACGGGAAAACCCTACGCGCAGGACCCCACCATCATGGCCTGGCAGCTTTGCAACGAGCCGCGTCCGTTCGGCGGGCGCGAAACGCAGGAGGCTTTTGTGGACTGGATTAGCCACACCTCGGCGCTCATCAAGCAGCTCGACCCCAACCATCTCGTTTCTACGGGCAGTGAGGGCGTCATCGGTTGTCATGTGGGCAAAAGCATCTGCTGCGAAGAGGACCAGCAACTCTGCACACTCGTACACGGACTGGACAACATCGACTACATGACGGTTCACATATGGCCTGCCAACTGGGGATGGGCCACGAAGGACCGCCTCTTCGATGCCTTACAGAACGTTTATGTCAAAACGGAGGACTACCTCGAGCAGCACAACCGCATAGCCCGCGCCATCAACAAGCCTTATGTAGTGGAGGAGTTCGGCTATCCGCGCGACCACAACTTCTACGCTGCCGACATCCCCACGCAGGCTCGCGACGGTTTCTACCAGTATATCTTCAACAGTCTGCTCGAAAGCAAGAGCACCGACGGCCCTCTCGCCGGTTGCAACTTCTGGGGCTGGAGCGGCAGCGGGCGTCCCTCTGCTGACGTATGGCAAAGCGGTGCCGACTACCTCAACGACCCTCCCCACGAACCCCAGGGCTGGTATTCGGTCTACAATACAGATTCCACGACCATCAAGCTTATCAAAGATACGGCCGAGAAGGTCGGCAAGTGAAAGCCTATGGGGGCGAACGATGGGGGCGTAGGTCTTCCTATGGGGGCGAAGTCTCCTGACTTCGCAAGTGCGGTCTTGGAGTAACTATTTTATTGTCAAGAATTAGAGAATTGAAGAACGGGCCTACGGCTTTGAATTTGCTCTAATCAAGAATTACGGGAAAGGCTTGGCAGGGCCAAGCTGTTGTTCATGCAATTCTCATCAATTCCTATTGGAAATGAGCTATTCTCAAAATCTCTAATTCTTGACAAAAACGGTTGACAGCTTTTATCAATCGTGCGAGGTCAGGAGACCTCGCCCCCATCGTTCGCTCCAATGTTCGCCCCTCATTTTTCTTATATTCAACACAAAACATCCCCCGCTACTTCCGCTTCGGAAGCAACGGGGGATGTTTCTTTACTGTGTTTATGTTTCAGGCGGGCTTTAGAACTCCTGCCAGCTCTTGATTTCGAGGTCGTCGAGCTTCACGGTGCAGAAAGCCTGGATGAAGGCCGAAGCCAGACGTGCGTTGGTGATGAGAGGCACGTTGAGGTCGATGGCGGCACGGCGAATCTTGTAACCGTTGGAAAGTTCGCCGGTGGAGAGATTCTTCGTCACATTTACCACCATGTCGATTTCCTTGTTGTGCAACATCTCGAGGGCCTGGGGCTTGCCTTCCTCGCTGGGCCAGTAGACGAGCGTGTTTTCAATGCCGTTGTCGGTGAGATAGTGGCTCGTGCCGGGCGTAGCGAAGAGCTTGTAGCCGTGGTCGCGGAGCATGGCGCAGGCTGCGAGCATTTCTGCTTTCTGCTTGCCGTCGCCCGTGGAGAGGAGAATGTTCTTCTTCGGAATGCGGTGGCCTACGGAAAGCATGGCCTTGAGGAGCGCTGTGCGTGAGTCTTCGCCGAGGCAACCCACTTCGCCGGTGGAAGCCATGTCCACACCAAGTACGGGGTCGGCCTTCTGCAAACGGTTGAATGAGAACTGCGAAGCCTTGATGCCCACGTAGTCGAGGTCGAAGAGGCTCTTGGCAGGTTTCTCTACGGGCAGACCGAGCATGATGCGCGTGGCGAGCTCAATAAGGTTGATCTTGAGCACCTTGCTTACGAAGGGGAAGGAACGGGATGCACGGAGGTTGCACTCAATGACCTTGATGTCGTTCTCGCGGGCGAGGTACTGAATGTTGAACGGACCGGAGATGTGGAGCTCGCGGGCAATCTGCTTGGAAATCTTCTTGATGCGGCGTGCCGTTTCCACATAGAGCTTCTGGGGCGGGAACTGGATGGTGGCGTCGCCCGAGTGTACACCGGCAAACTCAATGTGTTCGGAGATGGCATAGGCGATGATTTCGCCGTCCTTGGCCACGGCGTCCATTTCCACTTCCTTGGCGTGCTGGAGGAAGCGGCTCACCACTACGGGGTGCTTCTTGCTCACGTTGGCAGCGAGCTTGAGGAAGCGTTCGAGCTCTTCCTGGTTGGAACATACGTTCATGGCAGCACCTGAGAGCACGTAGCTGGGACGTACGAGCACGGGGAAACCTACGCGGGAAATGAACTCCTGAATGTCGTCCATGGAAGTGAGTGCGCTCCATTCGGGCTGGTCCACGCCGATGCGGTTGAGCATTTCGGAGAACTTCTCGCGGTCTTCGGCGTTGTCGATGTATTTGGCCTGAGTGCCGAGGAGGTTGATGTGCTCGGCATCGAGACGCATGGCCAGGTTGTTGGGAATCTGACCGCCCGTGCTCACGATTACGCCGTAGGGACATTCAAGGTCAAGCACGTCCATCACACGTTCGAAGGTGAGTTCGTCGAAGTAGAGACGGTCGCACATGTCGTAGTCGGTTGACACCGTTTCGGGGTTGTAGTTGATCATTACCGAACGGTAGCCTTCCTTGCGGATGGTGTTGAGCGCCTGCACGCCGCACCAGTCGAACTCTACGGACGAACCAATGCGGTAAGCGCCGGAACCGAGCACCACTACGCTGCGCTTGTCGTTTTCGAAGGGGATGTCGTGTGCCACACCGCTGTAGGTGAGGTAGAGGTAGTTGGTCTGAGCAGGATATTCGGCTGCGAGCGTGTCTATCTGCTTCACCACGGGCACGATGCCGGCCTGCTTGCGGCGCTGGCGGATGGCCATGCTGGCTTTCTCAATGTCCATTTCGCTTTCCATGCCGAGGGCGCGGGCAATCTGGAAATCGGTAAAGCCCTGCACTTTGGCGCGGCGGAGAAGCTCGTTGTCGAGCACGTTTACGGAGGTGCAGGCATGGAGCTCCTTGTCGGTCTCGTGAATTTTGTAAAGTTTCTGGAGGAACCAGCGATCAATCTTCGTCAGGTCGTGAATCTCGTCGATGCTGTAACCGGCGGCAAAGGCTTTCTCTATTACGAAGATACGCTTGTCGGTGGGTTCGCTGAGTGCTTCCTCCACGTTGTCGATCTTCAGTTCCTTGTTGTCTACAAAGCCGTGCATGCCCTGGCCAATCATGCGGAGACCTTTCTGGATGACTTCCTCGAAGGTGCGTCCGATGGCCATCACTTCGCCTACTGACTTCATGGACGAACCGAGTTCGCGGTCCACGCCGCGGAACTTGCCGAGGTCCCAACGGGGAATCTTGCAGACTACGTAGTCGAGGGCGGGTTCGAAGAAGGCTGAAGTGGTCTTCGTCACAGAGTTCTTCAGGTCGAAGAGGCCGTAGCCGAGACCGAGTTTGGCGGCGACGAAAGCAAGGGGATAGCCCGTGGCCTTGGAAGCCAGTGCGGACGAGCGCGACAGACGGGCGTTCACCTCAATGACGCGGTAGTCCTCGCTCTGGGGGTCGAAGGCATACTGCACGTTACACTCGCCTACGATGCCTACGTGGCGGACAATGCGGATGGAAAGTTCGCGGAGTTTGTGGTATTCGGAGTTGGTGAGGGTCTGCGAAGGAGCGATTACGATGCTCTCGCCGGTGTGGATGCCGAGCGGGTCGAAGTTTTCCATGTTGCAGACGGTGATGCAGTTGTCGAAACGGTCGCGCACCACTTCATATTCCACTTCCTTCCATCCCTTCAGGCTCTTTTCCACGAGTACCTGGGGGGAGAAGGAGAAGGCCTTTTCGGCGAGTTTGTTGAGTTCTTCCTCGTTGTCGCAGAAGCCCGAACCGAGTCCGCCGAGGGCGTAGGCGGCACGGAGAATGACGGGATAGCCAAGGGCGGCAGCGGCCTTGCGAGCCTGTTCCACGTTTTCGCAAGCCTCGCTCTTGATGGTCTTCACGTCAATTTCGTTGAGCTTGCCCACGAAAAGTTCGCGGTCCTCGGTGTCCATGATGGCTTGCACGGGAGTTCCGAGCACCTGGAGGTTGTAGCGTTCGAGCACACCGCTTTCGTAGAGTGCCACACCGCAGTTGAGGGCGGTCTGTCCACCGAAGGCGAGCATAATGCCGTCGGGGCGTTCGCGCTGGATGACGCGTTCTACGAAGTAGGGCGTCACGGGGAGGAAATAGATGCGGTCTGCCACGCCTTCAGAGGTTTGCACCGTGGCAATGTTGGGGTTGATGAGGATGGTTTCGATGCCTTCCTCCTTGAGTGCTTTGAGCGCTTGCGAACCTGAGTAGTCGAATTCGCCGGCTTCGCCTATCTTGAGGGCTCCCGAACCGAGCAGAAGTACTTTCTTTATAGAGGTCATAATAGGGATATGTCGATGTGTGATGTAATGAGGAAACTCAACAGATTTGATGGGGACGTGGCGGGCTGAAGGCCCAATGTGAACGTAGCCCAGGGCAAGCGGAGCGACACCCTGGGAGAGGTGTTTTATCTCAAACTTGCGCCCTGAAGGGGCAAAAGATTTTCTATGAGCGGTGAAAATGCGGTGAATGAGCCATTCTTTTGCTCTTTCAGAGCGTCTTCCATTCTCTCTCGTTTTTCCCCAGGGCGTTGCCCTGGGCTATGTGATTGTTGGGCCTTCAGCCCGCCTTCGGTCAAATCTTTATATATGGATGGTTGATTGCTTTCGCGCAGCCCGTTAGAGAAGCTTTACGAAGTCGTCGAAGAGGAATTCCGTGTCAACGGGACCCGAGCAGGCTTCGGGGTGGAACTGTGCGGAGAACCAGGGGTTCGTTTTGTGGCGTACGCCCTCGTTTGAACCGTCGTTCATGTTGATGAAATAGGGTTCCCAGTCGGCGGGGAGCGTGCGGTTGTCTACGGCATATCCGTGATTCTGTGAGGTGACGAAGCAGCGGTCTGTGCCAACCATGCGCACGGGTTGGTTGTGGCTGCGGTGTCCGTACTTGAGTTTGTAGATGGTGGCACCGGCTGCCTTGGAGAGGAGCTGGTTGCCCATGCAGATGCCCATGCAGGGACGTACCTTGGGATTGGCGAGGAACTTGCGGATGTTGTCCACGGCCTCGGAGCAGGTGTCGGGGTCGCCGGGTCCGTTGGCGAGGAAGAGACCGTCGAACTCGAGGGAGTTGAAGTCGTAGTTCCAGGGCACGCGAATCACTTCCACGCCGCGGCGGATGAGGCAGCGTATGATGTTGTGCTTCACGCCGCAGTCCACGAGTACCACTTTCTTGCGGCCCTCGCCTTCGTTGTAACGAACGATTTCCTTGCACGACACTTTTGCCACGTAGTTCACGCCGCTGTACTGTGCGGAGGGCACATTGTCGGGCTCGTCGTCGAAGACGATGCGGCCCATCATGACGCCGTGTTCGCGGAGCACCTTGGTGAGTTCGCGCGTGTCGATGCCGGTGATGCCGGGCACGTGTTCGCGCTTGAGCCAGTCGCCGAGACTTTCTTTGGCGTTCCAGTGGCTGTACTGCTCGCTGTAGTCGCTGACAATAATGGCTGAAGCGTAGATTTTGTCACTTTCCATGAAGGTGGCAAGTCCGTTGTCCTCGAAGGTGAAGGGAGGCACGCCGTAGTTGCCCACGAGGGGATAAGTGAGGGTCATGAGCTGTCCGGCATAGGAGGGGTCGGTGAGGCTTTCGGGGTAGCCCATCATGGCGGTGTTGAACACCACTTCGCCTGCTACGGGTTGTTCATAACCGAACGACTGACCGTGGAACTGGGTGCCGTCGTCAAGAATTAGAGTTACGTTGCGCATTATGTGTATATGTAAGGTTTGTCGTTTGTTTTATATATATAATGGGTGTCGCTTCATCGTTCGCATTATCGTTCGCGCGTCCTTATTTCTGTGTGTGGTTCTTTTCGTAGTAGTCTATGAACGCTTCGTTCACGCGCTTTGTGCCGCCGGGTGTGGGGTAATGGCCGGAGAAGTACCAGTCGCCGGGGGTGTGGGGACAGGCAGCGTGGAGGCCTTCGAGGCTTTGGTATACGATGTGGATTTCCGTCGTCACGCCGTCGGGACGGAGCATCTCTGCCATCTTTTCGGAAATTTCGTCGGCGGTGAAGGGGTCGTACACCTCGTGCACGTAGTTCTTCACCTCCTCCTTCGGCAGATTTTCCTGCGCCTTGCAGCGGCGGTATATGTCGTCGAGGCGGGAGATGATGTGGCGGTCGTGGTGGAGGGCCACTGCGGCACGGAAGGCGATGAATTCGTCCATGCGGGCCATGTCAATGCCGTAGTAGTCGGGGTAGCGCACCTGGGGAGAGGAACTTACCACCACGATGCGGCGGGGGTGAAGGCGGTCCATGATGCGTATGATGCTCTCGCGGAGCGTTGTGCCGCGCACAATGCTGTCGTCGATGACAACGAGGTTGTCCACTCCCGGGCGGACCGAACCGTAGGTGATGTCGTAGACGTGGGCGGCAAGGTCGTTGCGCGAGTTGCCTTCGGCAATGAAGGTGCGCATCTTGATGTCCTTCCACGCCACTTTCTCGGCGCGTATGCGTCGGGAGAGTATCTGCTTCACGTTTTCGGGCGTGGCCGTGGGGCCGAGGGCAAGAATCTGCTCGGTCTTCTCTTGGTTGAGGTGTTCCGTAAATCCCTGAAGCATACCGTAGTAGGCGGCTTCGGCTGTATTGGGAATGTAAGAGAACACGGTGTTGTCCACCTCGTTGTTGATGGCTTTGAGAATGGGGGCCACGAGGGTGCGGCCGAGCTCTTTACGTTCGCGGTAGATGTCCACGTCGCTTCCGCGGCTGAAGTATACGCGCTCGAAGGAGCAGGCGGCGTAGTTCTTTGGCTCGAGCACCTGCTCTATGCGCATTTCGCCGTCTTTGTTAAGGAGGATGCCCTGGCCGGGGAGGAGTTCGTGCACGTCCTCGGCTTCAATGTCGAGGGTGGTCTGAATGACGGGGCGCTCCGAGGCCACCACCATTATCTCGTCGTCCTTGTACCAGAAGGCGGGGCGGATGCCCCAGGGGTCGCGCATGGAGAAGGCTTCGCCCGAACCTGTCACGCCGCAGAGCACGTAGCCGCCGTCCCATACGGGCGACGACTGGCGGAGCACGTTGGCCAGGTCTATGTGGTCTTCTATATAATGGGTAACGTCGAGTCCTTCAAGTCCCTTGGCCTTGGCTTCGTTGAAGCAGCGTTCGCTCTCGCGGTCGAGGCGGTGACCGAGTTGCTCGAGAAGGATGTAGGTGTCCGACACCATGCGGGGGTGCTGTCCCTGAACGGCGATGGTGTCGAAAATCTCGGGCACGTTGGTCATGTTGAAGTTGGCGCAGATGCAGAGGTTCTTTGCGCGCCAGTTGTTGCGGCGCATGAACGGATGGACATACGAAAGGCCACTCTTGCCGGTAGTGGAGTACCGGAGGTGGCCCATATAGATTTCGCCGGCAAAGGGCACGCGGCGGGCAGCGAAGTCCGCATCGTGGAGTTGCTCGGAAGAGTATGTAGTGAAGTTCTGCTGTACTTTGGCAAAGATTTCCTGAATGGCTCCGCCGCCGAGTCCTCTTTCTCGGAACATGAATTCTTCGCCGGGAGCGGCTTCCATCTTGACGCAAGCCAAGCCCGCTCCTTCCTGTCCGCGGTTGTGCTGCTTTTCCATAAGCAGGTACAGCTTGTTCAAGCCATACATCCACGTGCCGTATTTCTGTTCGTAGTAACTGAGCGGTTTGAGCAGTCGCACCATGGCGACGCCACATTCGTGTTTAAGTGGTTCCATAAACCTTCTTGTGCGTGTGTATAGTTGTGCGTGTGAGGGTGTTGCGCGCTTGCTTTGGCGTGCCGTCCCCTTATTTCGTGCAAAGGTAGTGATTTCCTTTGTAATGTGTGGGCTTGAGAACGGCCAAAAGTGTTGCTCGCATCAGCGCATAGGGACGAACGATGTGAGCGAACGATGGAGGCGAAGTCTCCCGACTTCGCGCTCTACACGAAGATTGTTTTGATAAATGTTGTACATACACGTGACGTTCGTGTTGTTCTTTTAAACATGAATTGTCGTGAATGAGCTATTAATTCTAAGAAAATCTTGTTCGCTCAAGCGAGGTCGGGAGACCTCGCCCCCATAGAGGAGACAAAAGTTCCGGAAATTCCGATTTTCCGATTTTCCGATTTCCGATTTAAGGCGTTTTTCTGCAGAAGACGTTTTTAAATGGGTAAGGACAATTACATAAAAGTCCTCAAAACTCCAAGACCTTGTTCTGTTGTTTAAATGTCTCTTTGATATCATACAATGCAAATATTGGGCGGAACAAAAAACGTTTGGATTTGGGGCTTTCACACCGTGCCTTGGAATTTTTACGGCGTGCCTTGGAATTTTTACGGCGTGCCTTGGAATTTTTACGGCGTGCCTTGGAAT
>CAVCAV010000047.1:0-16070 GCA_963600165.1 Christensenella sp. UBA1685
GATAAACGATTAATAATCAATCACTTACGTCCGATTTTACCGGACTATTGTTATAAGTTTTAAATGTTTTATTCTAAAAAACGCGAACACTTCTTCTTGTCTTTTACTGAAACGACATATGGTACTACGTTATTTGATAGAAAAGGAATTCCTGCAAATCAGGCGCAACGCCTTCATCCCGCGGCTCATCATCGTGTTTCCCGTGATGATCATGTGCGTCATGCCGTGGGTGGCAAGCATGGAAGTGAAAAACCTGGTGGCCGTGGTGGTCGACAGCGACCGCTCGTCGCTCTCGTCGCGGCTGGCGCACGAGCTGGAGGCGTCGCGCTACTTCCGTTTCGGCGGAGAACGCGCCACATATGCCGAGGCCCTGGCCGACGTGGAGAATGCCGACGCCGACGTCATCCTGCAGATACCTCCCCATTTCGAGCGCGACCTCGTGAACGGCGAAAAGCCCCAGCTGCGCATCGCCGCCAATGCCGTGAACGGCACGAAGGGCAACATGGCGTGCAGCTACCTCTCGGGCATTGTGGCGTCGGCCGTCGGCGGCAACGCTGCGGAGGGGAAAGTGAAGGTGATGTATCTCTACAACAAGCACCTCAACTACAAACTCTTCATGATACCCTCGCTCATGGCCATCGTCCTGCTCTTAATCTGCGGCTTCCTGCCCACGCTCAACATTGTGGGCGAAAAAGAGTGCGGCACGATAGAAGCCATGAACGTCACGCCGGTGCGCAAGTGGGAGTTCATTTTGGCAAAACTCATTCCCTACTGGATCATTGCCCTCGTGGTGATGACCGTCTGCTTTGTGTTGGCGTGGGCCGTATATGGCCTCACCTCTGAAGGCTCGCTCGTGTGGCTCTACGCCTTGTCGATGCTTATGGCGCTGGTGTTCAGCGGACTGGGGCTGGTGGTGTCAAACTACAACCACACCATGCAACAGGCCGTGCTGGTCATGTGGTTTGTGGTGGTATGCATCATTCTGCTCAGCGGCCTCTTCACCCCCGTGCGCTCCATGCCCCGCTGGGCTTACCTCACCACTACGGTCAACCCCATGCACTACTACATCGACGCCGTGCGCACCGTGTTTGTGCGAGGCGGAACGTTTGCCAGCATCTCCCGCCAGATGGCGGCCCTCGCCGCATTTGCCCTTGTGGTGAATGTGTGGGCTGTGGTGAGCTACCGCAAACGGGGTTCCTGACGGCGCAACGGCAGTCTCCTGCGCGCGCACGCGTATACACCGAAGTTTGTGCAAACTGCTGTCAGCCTTCAGCGTGCGAACGATGGGGGCGAGCGATGGGGGCGAAGTCTCCTGACTTCGCTTGCGCGGCTTTCCCCTCTATGGAGGCGCACGCTCGTTTTGTTTGTTTTGAACGTTTTGTTTTCTCTCTCTCTATTTTGTTTTTCGCGTTTGTTTTTCGCGCAAGCGAGCTCGGGAGAGCTCGCCCTCATCGTTCGCCCCCATCGCACGGCTGACAGCAACAAGAATCATACACAAAAATTCTGCTTTGTTAAAACTTTGCCGTCAGCCGTGCCCGTGACCGATTTTTATATGCTCTGACGAAAAATTACCCCTTGTTGAAAAGTTGCTGTCACCATGAAGCAGAATGGGAAATGTTTGAAATACAATAAAATAGCCTTCATTCTCGACCTTAGGGCTGACAGATGACAGCAACTTGCACAAACTTCGGTGTAATACGCGTGCACGCGTGCGCGCGAGAGGGCGAGTCTGCACCGAAATGTTGTCCTGCGAAAAATGCTAACGAATTTGAAAAACTATCTGCGAGCCCAACGTTTTGGGTGGGCAGATAGTTTTGCAAAATAGCCCAAAAGTTTTGCGCTTGTTATGGGGGCGAAGTCTCCCCTCTATGGAGGCGACGTTTGGAACGTCGCGTTCTACACGGCACATTGAAGGCGTAGCGCATGGGGGCGAAGTCTCCAGACTTCGCTTGAGCCAAAAGGGGAAATATTCGTGCAGAACGCGACGTTCCAAACGTCGCCCCCATAGAAGGCGCACGCCGTGTAGAGCGCGAAGTCAGGAGACTTCGCCCCCATACGCTACGCCCCCATGCACAGCACATTTGCACATTTGCACATTTGCACATTTGCACATTTCTAATACTCCCCGCTTTGCATTTCCTCCTCCGTGCCTTGGTGTTCGCACACCATGCCGTGCATTTGAAAAAAACTTGCGCTAACTTTGCAGGCATAAATCGCAAACACCCCATCTCCCATGAACACACAGCTTGCCCGCCTCATGCGGGCAATGGTACGCTACGACCGCGGCGACGCTCGCCGCATTCAGCACTTCGTGAAAGTCCACAACTTCACAGCCACCATCGGCGCTTCCGAAAACCTCGACGCCTCCACGTTGTTCGTCCTTGAGGCCGCCGCCATTCTTCACGACATAGGCATCCACAAAGCCGAGGCCCTCTACGGCCACTGCAGCGGCAAGGCACAGGAAGAACTCGGGCCCGACGAAGCCCGTAAAGTGCTCGACGAAGTGGGCGGATTCACCGCCGCTCAGACAGCGCGCATCTGCTGGCTCATTGCCCACCACCACACCTACGACCCCGTCACCGATGCCGACCACCGCATACTCCTCGAAGCCGATTTCCTGGTCAATTCCTTCGAGGACCAACTGTCCGTTTCCGCCATCGAGACCTTCCGCCTAAAGGTGTTCCGCTCCCCTTCAGCCATCGCTTTGCTCAACGACATGTGGGGACTCGAAGCATGAACAAACGCACCGAACCCCACATCGTAGCCACAGCCCTTTACCCCTCGCCTTGCGGCCGCCTCTTGCTGGGCGCTTGTGACGATGCCCTGTGTCTGTGCACATGGGCCGACCGTCCGTGTGCGGAGCGTTGCAAGCGGCGGCTCGTCAGGTTGCTCCATGTCACCTTTGAAGAACGCCCCTCGGCGGTGCTGCAGCGCGCAATGGCGCAGCTCGACGAATACTTTTCCGGCGAACGCACGGCCTTCGACCTTCCCCTCCTTCCCGTGGGCACCCCGTTCCAGCAGAGCGTGTGGCGCACCCTCTGCAGCGTGCCCTATGGCGCTACCCGAACTTACCTCGACGTGGCCCGCACCGTCGGCAACGCGCGTGGCGTAAGAGCCGTGGCACAGGCCATCGGAGCCAATGCCATCGGCATCATCGTGCCCTGCCACCGCATAGTAGGCGCCGACCGTTCGCTCACCGGCTTTGCCGGCGGCCTTGAAGCCAAAGCCGCCTTGCTGCGGTTGGAAAGCGGAGAAAACGAACGTAGGAGCAAATAGCTTGCAAGAAACGTTTATCTTTGCAGAAAGAAATACGAAGTCTGTTAAAATTAAAATGTATACCACCTCTGAAGGTGGTAAGTTACCACCTTTTGGGGTGGTAAAAGGTATATGAACACCTTCGTGGGCTGTAGGTAATGTCCAAGGATAAGCCGCACAAAACCGCTCCACAAATCCCGTTGAAATCCAAACCCGCATTTGATTATACAACGACCCTTAAATGCGAAGCCGCGAAAACGCACATTTTCGCCCCAACCTGTTTCCCATCCCTTATTAAAAAAGTATATTTGCGGATGAAATGAAAGTGGATTCACCGATCCACCGTACCTCCCTAATATATTCTCTCTCCCGCACAATAAATCCACGATGAAGAAATTGCTTTCACTGCCTCCCAATGTGGTAGGCGCGTTCCATGAAATCACAGACTCCAACCGCAACGAATATTTCTGTACTTCCGACCCCGCCGACAAAAAGCTCGGCTCGGGCGGCGGCACGGCATGGCTCCTTGCAGCCGCACACGCCGATGAAGCCCCGGCCGACAACTTCTCTCAATGGTTGGGCCGTGAAAAGCGCATACTTCTTCATGCCGGCGGGCAAAGCCGACGCCTTCCCGCCTATGCCCCCAGCGGCAAGGTGCTCACCCCCATTCCCGTGTTCCGCTGGGCACGCGGCCAGCGCATAGGCCAGACCCTGCTCGACCTGCAGATGCCCCTCTACACCGACATTCTCCGCAAGGCTCCCGAAGGCCTCCACACGCTCATTGCCAGCGGCGACGTGCTGCTGCGCACCACCGAACCCCTGCAGGAAATACCCGATGCCGACGTCGTTTGCTACGGCCTCTGGGCCGACCCCGTGCAGGCGTCCCACCACGGTGTGTTCCTCATGAACCGTGAACGCCCCACCGAACTCGACTTCATGTTGCAGAAACCCGCCGTGAAGCAGCAGGCCGAACTCCTTCCCACCCATTTCATGCTCATGGACATCGGCGTATGGCTCCTTTCGGACAAAGCCGTGAACCGCCTGATGGAAAAGTGCGGCTTGGACGCCAACGCCGCGGCAAAGGACCTCACCGTGCCCGACTGCTACGACCTCTATTCCGAATTCGGCTGTGCGCTCGGCGCCCATCCCTCCAGTCCCGACGAGGCGCTCTCCGACCTCAAGGTGGTGATACTGCCGCTGCCCGGCGGCGAGTTTTACCACTACGGCACAGGCTCAGACATGATCACCTCCAGCGTGGCCATACAAAACCTCGTAAAGGACCAGCGCTTCATTCTCCAGAAAGGCGTGAAGCCGCAGACTTCCGTGTTCACCCAAAACTGTCTCGTGGCCAACCGTCCCACCGAAAGCACCCAGTGCGTGTGGATAGAGAATTCGTATCTCTCCGAAGCGTTCCGTTTTACGGACCACAACATCGTCACCGGCATACCCTCCCTCCCCCTCCGTGCCAACTTGGCACCGGGTGTTTGTCTCGACGTGGTGCCCATAGGCGAGAAAGCCTATGCCCTTCGCCCTTACGGTTTCGACGATGCCTTCCGCGGCGACGTGACGAAGTCCGCCACGCTCTTTATGGGCCGTCCCGTGAACGAATGGCTCGAGCGCCGCGGCATCAAGGCCGACGAACTTGGTCGCACCGACGACCTGCAGGCCGCACGCCTCTTCCCCGCCACGGAGAGCGCTGACGAACTTCAGCTGTTGCTCGACTGGTTCCTCGCCGACGAGCCCGACACCGCTGTCACCGAACTGTGGCGACGTCTGCCGCGCTATGCAGCCGACGAACTCAGCATCCATGCCAACTTGCGCCGCCTCTTTGCCCAGCGCCGCGAACTCCAGGCACAGACGTTGCCCATCGTGGCACGCAACTGGCGCAAGAGCGTGTTCTACCAGACCAACCTCAAGGACATGGCACAGCGTTTCACCGCTTCAGGCCTTTCGCTGCCCGAACCTCTGCCCGAGGAAGCACCCCTGATGACGCGCATCCACGACGCCATGTTCCGTTCCGAAGTGCTCCGCGCCACATCGCCCGACGAGTCTGCCGCTTTCGGCGACAAAGCCTTCGCCCTGCTGCGCGAAGGACTGACCGAAAACGTGCTGCGCCGCAAGAGCCAGCCGCACATGACCACCATGAGCGACCAAATCGTGTGGGGACGCAGCAGCGTGCGCATCGACCTCGCAGGCGGATGGACCGACACGCCTCCCTACAGCCTCATTACGGGCGGCAACGTGGTGAACCTCGCCATAGAACTCAACGGCCAGCCTCCCCTTCAGGTCTACGTGAAGCCCTGCAAGGAACCCGTCGTCATCTGCCGCTCCATCGACCTCGGAGCCATGGAACGCATAGAGACCTACGACGAACTCCGCCATTTCAACAAGGTGGGTTCGCCCTTCTCCATACCCAAAGCAGCCCTCACGCTGGCCGGTTTCATGCCCGGCTTCGGCGAGGAAACGTTCGCCACGCTGCGCCAGCAACTCGAAGCCTTCGGCTGCGGCATCGAAATCACCCTACTTGCCGCCATTCCCGCAGGTTCGGGCTTGGGCACGAGCAGCGTGCTTGCCGCCACGGTGCTCGGCGCGCTCAGCGACTTCTGCGGACTCGGTTGGGACAAGAGCGAGGTGTGCAACCGCACCCTTGTGCTCGAACAGCTGCTCACCACCGGCGGCGGATGGCAAGACCAGTACGGCGGCGTGATGCACGGACTCAAACTCCTGCAGACCGTGCCCGGATTTGACCAGAACGCCGTGGTGCGCTGGTTGCCCGACACGCTCTTCACCGACATCGACACGCGTCCCTGCCACCTGCTCTACTACACCGGCGTGACCCGTACGGCAAAGAACATTCTGGCAGAAATTGTCCGCGGCATGTTCCTCAACAACACCCGCCATCTCGACCTCCTCAACCACATGAAGCAACACGCTCTCAGCGTGTTCGACACGCTTCAGATGGGCAACCTCGAGCAGTTCGGCCGCATGGTCATGCAGACGTGGGAGCAGAACAAGGCGCTCGATGCCGGAACCAATCCTCCTGTCATCGACGAACTCTGCCGCCGCGTGGACGACCTCTGCTACGGCTACAAGCTCCCCGGTGCCGGTGGCGGCGGCTTCATGTACATGGTGGCCAAAGACCCCGAAGCCGCCCTGCGCATCCGCAAGACGCTCAACGACAATCCCCTCACCCGCACTTCACGCTTCGTGGAAATGACCGTGTCGAAGACCGGCCTTCAGGTGAGCCGCTCGTAAAAAACGCGAACGAACGATGGAGGCGAGCTCTCCCGAGCTCGCTTGAGCAGCGTCACAGACGCTTGTACGTGCTGCGCCCCAAAACATTTTTGTCAAGAATTTGAGAATTGGAGAATTTTTCTCCTTTAGAATTGGCAAGAATTGAAGGAAACGAAGCTTGGCTTTGCCAAGCCATTCCCACAATTCTTGATTAGAGCCAATTCAAGCCATAGGCCCATTCTCTAATTCTCTAATTCTTGACTAAACGAAATCTGATTGCCCTCGCGTAAGCGAGCTCGGGAGAGCTCGCCCCCATCGTTCGTGCACATCACTTTGTTGTTCTCTTAGCTCTTTTCCTCTTTAAATGAAACTCCTCTCCATACTCGCCGCCTCGTTGCTCGCTGCCGCTCCCGTGGCGGCGCAGACCGTTGATGTGGCAGTGTTTTCCATCAACGACTTCCACGGCGCCTTCGTGCGCAGCGACCATAAAGGCATTGCCGGCGCACCCTCCGTGTGGCAAACGCTCGACTCGCTCAAGAGCGTCTATCCCTACCACGTGACGCTTTCTGCCGGCGACAACTTCGGCGGAAGTTTTTTCTACAACGCCACACACGGCGCACTCCTCCCCGTATTTTTCAACGACCTCGGCATACGCCTCTCCGCAGTGGGCAACCATGAGTTCGACGACGGACAGCGTTCGCTCGCACAAAAGTGGAACGGCACGCCGTTGCGCCCTGCCGGTTGGGACATCAGTTACGTCTGCGCCAACGTGCGCAACAACCAGACCGGTGCCGTGCCCGACTACGTGCAGCCCACGGCCCGCGTGGAGGTTCCCGTAGCTCCGGGCAAGAACGTGTCCATCGCCTTTGAAGGACTCATTGCCTCCTCCACGCCCCAGCAGGTGAGCACCCGCCGCGTGGCCGGACTCTCCTTCGACGGACGTTACACTTCCGTGATAGACTCCGTGGCGCATACTCCCGACGCAGCATTGCTTGAAGGCGCCACCGCCCGCATCCTGCTCACCCACATCGGCTCGTGCACCAATGCGCAGACCCACCAACCCCAGTGGGTGGACAACGACGTGGATGAACTGAAGAAACTCAACGCCGGCCAATGGGACGGCATACTCTCTTCCCACTCCCACGAAAAAGTGTGCGGCTACATCAACGATAGCCGCATTCCCGTGGTGCAGGGACAGTGGCACGGCAACTACATCAGTGCCCTCATCTGCAAAGTGGACACCGCCACGATGAAACTCGTCGGCGTAGAACCGCACGTCTTCAAGGTGACGCCCAAAGAGCACCTTGAGGCGGGTCCGGCACGCTTGCAACAGCAGATCGATTCGCTGCTCGAGCATACCTGCACGAGTGGAGGAACGCCCATCGGCACTACGCTCACCACGGCCCATGCCGACATGGAGCACGACCGCGAGAACAAATACCGCCAGAGCGAAGTGGGCGGCCTCGTTTGCCGCGCCTATGCCGAAGAATTCCGCCGCGCCAAGCATCTCAAGGACGCCGAACCCGTCATGGGCTGCAGCCATTTCGGCAGCATCCGTTCGGGCTTCGTGAAAGGCCCCGTCAGTGTGCTCGACGTGGGCGAAGTGCTGCCCTTCTCCAACAGTCTGCGCGCCTTCCACCTTACAGGCCAGCAACTGACGGACCTTGTGGAGTTCGGTCTCCACAACGAGCGCTTCGGCTGGATACAGGTGGGCAATATGGAGGTCACTCAAGACGCTGACACCCACGTCACGGCGCTCACCTACGTCAGTCCGCAAGGCAAGCGCATACGCCTGAAGGCCAACAAGAAGTACTGGCTCGTGGCCGACGACTTTATGACCCACGGCGGTGACGGCTACAGTCCCGACTTCTTCCCCGACGAACAGGAAGAGAAGGTCGACGGCATGCAGTTCACCACCGACGCTTTCATCAATTATCTGCGCCAGCAGAAGGAAATCTGACAAGCCCGCCGGCATTCAAAACACAAAACCCAAACATCCAACCTCCCCCGATATGGCATTATTTTCCCTTCCCCCTTCCGCTCCCCAGGCCGACCTCGACCTTGGAATGTTCTTGGGCGGAAAGACACACGCCGAAAGTTCCGTCACGCTGAGCCGCACCCTTGCGCCCGAATGGTTTCCGCAGAGCGGCGTGCAGCTCACATGGCCCCATGCCGGAACCGACTGGGCCTATATGCTGCAGGACGTGACGGACTGCTACGTCCGCCTTGCCTTTGAAATAGCCACGCGCCAACCGCTCCTCATCGTGGCTCCCGACGTGGAAAGCGTGAAGCGCCTTTTGGAAGAAAAACTTCCCTCGCGCGCCACGCAAAATATCCGCTACTTCGCCTGTGCCACGAACGACACATGGGCGCGCGACCACGGATTCCTCACCCTCGTGACGAATGACGGGCCGCAGTTGCTCGATTTCCGTTTCAACGGTTGGGGCGGAAAGTTCGCCGCCGAACTCGACAATGCCATCAATGCAAGCGTGGCTGAGGCCGGACTGCTTAACGGCCGCTACGTGGACTGCCTCGACTTCGAACTCGAAGGCGGCAGCATTGAAACCGACGGCTGTGGCACGCTGCTCACCACGGCAGAGTGTCTGCTCAATCCCAACCGCAACGACGGACGCTTCGCGCAGGCCGACGTGGAACGCATCTTGGGCGAACGCCTCGGTGTGGACCATTTCCTTTGGCTCCACCACGGCTACCTGGCAGGCGACGACACCGACTCGCACGTCGACACGCTGGCACGCCTCTGTCCTAACGACACCATTGCTTACGTGAAATGCAAGGACGAAGCCGACGAGCATTTTGCCCAGCTTGCCGCCATGGAGGAAGAACTCCGCACGTTCCGCACGAAGGACGGCAAGCCTTTCCGCCTCGTGCCGCTCCCCATGGCCGAAGCCGCTTACGACGAAGACGGCGAGCGCCTTCCCGCCACCTATGCCAACTATCTCGTGATGGACGGCACCGTGCTCTATCCCACGTATGCCAACGAGGAGAAGGACCGCGAGGCAGCCGCTGCCATCCGCCTGGCATACCCCGACCGCGACGTGGTGAGCGTGGACTGCCGTGCCCTCATCCGCCAGCACGGCTCGCTCCATTGCGCCACCATGCAGTTTCCGCGAGGCGTGATGCCGGCAAATGTTGAACAATAGAACGCCAACACATATATTATGACCGAAAGAAAACTTAAGATAGGCTTGGTGCAGCAGAGCTGTTCGGCCGACGTGGAAGCCAACAAGAAGAAACTGGCTGCAAACATTGCCGACGTGTGTGCCCGCGGCGCCGAACTCGTGGTGCTGCAGGAACTCCACAATTCGCTCTACTTCTGCCAAGTGGAGAGTACGGACAATTTCGATTTGGCAGAGCCCGTTCCCGGTCCGTCTACGGACTTCTACGGCGCTTTGGCGCGCGAGCACGGTGTGGTGCTCGTCACTTCGCTCTTTGAGCGCCGTGCCGCAGGACTTTACCACAACACGGCCGTAGTGTTTGAAAAGGACGGGACGATAGCCGGCAAATACCGCAAGATGCACATCCCCGACGACCCTGCCTATTACGAGAAGTTCTACTTCACTCCCGGCGACCTCGGTTTCCATCCCATCGACACTTCGGTAGGCCGCCTTGGCGTGCAGGTTTGTTGGGACCAGTGGTATCCCGAGGGAGCACGCCTCATGGCTTTGCAAGGAGCCGAACTGCTCATCTATCCTACGGCCATCGGCTACGAGAGCAGCGATACGCCCGAGGAACAGGAGCGCCAGCGCGAAGCGTGGACTACGGTGCAGCGCGGCCATGCCGTGGCCAACGGACTTCCCGTGGTGACGGTGAACCGTACGGGCCACGAGGACGACCCTTCCGGCCAGACGAACGGCATAGACTTCTGGGGCTCTTCCTTCGTGGCAGGTCCGCAGGGCGAACTGCTCTTCCGAGCTGAGAAAAACGAGGAAACGAACGCTGTGGTGGAGGTGGACCTTCA
Organism: Christensenella sp. UBA1685; assembly: GCA_963600165.1. Classification (GTDB taxonomy): domain Bacteria; phylum Bacteroidota; class Bacteroidia; order Bacteroidales; family Bacteroidaceae; genus Alloprevotella. Next base: position 10,469 of record CAVCAV010000047.1, read on the forward strand.
GCGCAGCGAGAACGTGCGCCGCTGGTGGCCTTTCCTTCGCGACCGCCGCATAGAAGAGTTCGCACCGCTGGCCAAGCGGTTCATCGACTAATCCCTGCTTGCTGTGATGTGCTTCGCAAATGAGCCAATAGGTTCGCTTGTATGAGCAAATGCACGTTGCTTATGGAGGCGACGTTTTAAACGTCGCATTCTATACGGCACAGCATTTATATAGAACACCAAAACCAGACGTGCCAATGCACGATGCGCTGAGAGCATCATGCATTGGCACGTCTGGTTTTCGTGTTATGTAGAATGTCTTACAAATCGTACTCCGCAATGAGCCGTACGGCTTCGTCGGCTTCGGCTTCGGTGAGCGTGAGGGGAGGAAGCAGACGCAGGATGTTTGTGGAAGCGGCGCCGGTGAACACGTGGCCTTCGTGGACGAGGCGCGAACGCATCTCCTTGATGGGACGGTCGAACTCTACGCCAATCATAAGACCCTCGCCGCGCACGTCGACGATGTGGGGATGGCTCTGCTGCAGTTCCTTCAACGCTTCGAGCAAATGGGCTCCCACGCGGGCGGCATTGTCCACGAGGTGTTCGCTCTCCATCACGTCGAGCACGGCAAGCGCTGCGGTGCAGGCGAGGTGGTTGCCGCCGAAGGTGGTGCCGAGCATGCCGTAGACGGCTTCGAACTTCGGACTGATGAGCACGGCACCCATGGGGAATCCGTTGCCGATGCCTTTGGCGCAGGTGATGATGTCGGGGCGCACGCCGAGGTGCTGGTGGGCGAAGAAACGGCCCGAACGGCCGTAGCCGCACTGTATTTCGTCGCAGATGAGCACGGTGCCGTAGTCGTCGCACACTTTGCGCAGACCTTGCATGAATTCGGCCGTGGCCATGCGAATGCCGCCGACGCCCTGTATGCACTCCACGATGACGGCCGCCACATCGCCTTTCGCAATCTCAGCGGAGAAAGCTTCGAGGTCGTTGAGCGGGAGGAACGTCACGTGGCCGTTGGCATTGACGGGAGCAACGATTTTGGGATTGTCCGTCACTTCCACGGCGAGGGAGGTGCGGCCGTGGAAGGCTTTGCCGGCGGCGAGCACGCGTTTGCGGCCGGTGTGGAAAGAGGCAAGTTTGAGTGCGTTTTCGTTGGCTTCGGCTCCTGAGTTGATGAGGAAAAGCTGGTAGTCGGGGTAGCCGCAGGCTTTGCCGAGACGTTCGGCCAGTTCGCTCTGCAGTTTGTTCACCACCGAGTTGGAGTAGAAACCGAGCGTTTCGAGTTGTTGCTCAAGGCGCTCCACGTAGTGGGGATGGCAGTGGCCTATGCTGATTACGGCATGTCCGCCGTAGAGGTCGAGATATTCCTGACCTTTGTCGTCCCATACGTGGCAGCCTTTGCCGCGCACGATGTTGATGTCGAAGAGGGGATAGACGGGGAAGAGATTCAATGTGATGGGGGTGTTTGGGGGAAACTTTATTTTGAAAAAAGTGCAGTTCGCAGCAGAGGGCTTTGTGCGACGAGCGGCCTGAAAGGCCGCTCGCCGCGCTTAATGAAATGAGGCAAGTTGTTTGGGAAACATTACTTAACGTCAGAACGCCACGGCCTTGAGCTGCAGTCCGGTGGTTTCTTCGAGGCCGAACATGAGGTTCATGTTTTGCACGGCCTGGCCGGAAGCGCCCTTGAGGAGATTGTCGATGCAGGCGGTGACGAGGAGTTTGTCGCGGTGGCGCTCGGCGTGGATGAGACACTTGTTGGTGTTGACCACTTGCTTGAGGTCGACGGGGCGGTCCACATAGTGGGTGAACGACGCTTCGCTGTAGAAGTCGCGGTAGAGCGCTTCAATCTCTTCAATGGGAGCGTCGCACTTCACCACTTCTGTGGCGAAGATGCCGCGCGGGAAGTCGCCGCGGTAGGGGATGAAGTCTATTTCGCCTTCGAAGTCGGGCTGGAGCTGCTGGAGCGACTGTACGATTTCGGGTACGTGCTGGTGTTCGAAAGCCTTGTAGATGCTCATGTTGCCCGAGCGCCACGAGAAGTGGGTGGTGGCTGCGGGTTTCACGCCGGCACCTGTGGAACCCGTGATGGCATTCACGGCAATGTCGCCGCTGAGCAGACCGGCTTCGGCGAGAGGCAGAAGGCCGAGCTGGATGCAGGTGGCGAAGCAGCCGGGGTTGGCAACGTGCTGTGCGCTGGTGATGAGCGAGCGGTTGAGTTCGGGCAGACCGTAGACGTAGTCGTTGTCGTCGGAGGCGAGGCGGAAGTCCTGTGCGAGGTCGATGATGCGCACGTCGGGCGGAAGGTAGTGGTCGCCCAAAAACTGCATGCTCTTTCCGTGGCCGAAGCAGAAGAACACCACGTCCACTTCGTCGAAGGGGAGGGCATCGGTGAAGCGCAGGGTGGTTTCGCCGTAGAGGCCTTCGTGCACGTCGGTGAGCAGGTTGCCGGCATTGCTTTCGCTGTTGACGAAAACGATTTCCGCTTCGGGATGGTTGAGCAGCAGGCGGCAAAGTTCGCCGGCGGTATAGCCTGCGCCGCCAATGATTCCTATTCTTATCATGTTGTATTGTTCATGGAATGAAGACAAAAACCGAAAAAAACACCCTGTGGTGGGCAAACTCTTCGAGTTTGTTTGATGGCGTTTGTCTGCGCACTGCTTACGTAAGCGAGCTTACGACGCATTGGGCAGCCAAACGCCATCAGTGCCGTTCCGGCACTTGCCCACCACAGGGCGATAAACCCCGCCTTCGGCGAAAAACCGCTACGCCTGACAATGCCGACAAATTCCCGATAGAAATATGTCAACGGTTTGCGGAAATGTTTTTTGCCTAAGCGTTTTTATTCTGTTTTTGTCAAGAACAGCAAAACTGGGGTTGATTATTGTTCGTCGGGATGGTTGCTGTAGAACACGCGCAAGGGGGTGCTGAGCACTTTGATGAAGCCCTTGGCGTCGTCGGCCGTCCAGCCTTTCTGCGTTTCGCCGTATTCGCCGAACTTCGTCTTCACCAGGTCGTCCTTGCTGTCGACGCCCACGGTGGTGAAACCGAGCGGACGGAGCTGGAGGATGACGGTGCCGTTGACGTGGCGCTGCGAGGAGGTGAGCATGGCCTCGATGTCGCGCATCACGGGTTCGAGATACTGGCTCTCGTGGAGGAACATGCCGTACCAGTTGGCCACCTGGTCCTTCCAGTACTGCTGCCACTTGGAGAGCGTGTATTTCTCGAGGAAACGGTGTGCGCCGATGATGAGCGCGGGGGCGGCGGCTTCAAAACCTACGCGGCCCTTGATGCCGATGATGGTGTCGCCCACATGCATGTCGCGGCCTATGCCGTAGGCTGCGCCTATCTCCTCCACCTTGCGGATGGCCTGGATGGGGTCGTCGTAGCGCTCGCCGTTGATGGCCTTGAGTTCGCCGGCCTCGAAGGTGAGCTTGAGTTCTTCCGTGCCGTTTTTGGTGACCTGCTTGAGGTAGGCCGACTCGGGAAGGCCCTGTGCGGAGTCGAGAATCTCGCCGCCGCAGATGCTTGTGCCCCAGATGCCCACGTTGTAGGAATACTTGAGCTTCGTGAAGTCGGCGAAGAAACCGTGCTGGTTGAGGTAGTCCACCTCTTCCTGGCGCGAGAGGTTGCCGTCGCGGGTGAGGGTGATGATTTCCATGTCGGGACACATCACGAGGAAAGTCATGTCGAAGCGCACCTGGTCGTTGCCGGCACCGGTGGAGCCGTGGGCAATGGCGTCGGCGCCGATTTCCTTGGCATACTGTGCGATGGCCATGCCCTGGAAGATGCGTTCGGACGAAACGGAGATGGGGTATACGTTGTTGCGGAGCACATTGCCGTAGACCATGTATTTCAGACTCTTCTCGTAGTAGTCGTGGGTGACGTCGAGCGTCACGTATTTGGTGGCGCCGAGCTTGTAGGCGTTCTCCTCGTTGGTGCGGAGCTGCTCGTCGCTGAATCCGCCGGTGTTGGCGCAGGCGGCATATACTTCATATCCTTTTTCTTTGGCCAGGTACATCACGGTGTAGGACGTGTCGAGTCCGCCGCTGAAGGCCACTACAACTTTCTTGCTCATAGTAGGTGTGTTTGCGTGTGGGTTTGGTTGATGGGGTGGGGAAGGGGTGTCTTATTGCTCGTGGCTTTGGATGAAATCGATCACGTCCTGCGGAATTTCCACGGGGAGGGGAGCGCCGGGGTGGCGTTCGGGGTCGAAGAGCATGCCGGTGCACACGCAGTATTTGCGGTTGGTGCGGGCGAGCACGTCGCAGTTGATGCAGCAGGGCTGTTCGGGTGTGCCGCAGCCTTTCCAGTATTCGTCGTCCTGCGTGAGTTCGCTGAAGGGCACGGGCACGTAGCCGAGCGAAGTGTTGATGCGCATGACGGGACCTGAACTGGTGAGTCCGAAAATCTTGGCTTTCGGCCAGCGCACGCGGCTAAGCGAGAAGGCGAGGCGCTTGATGCGCGTGGCCAGATGGTGGCCGCGGAATTTGGGCACCACGATAAGGCCCGAGTTGGCCACATATTGTTTGTTTTCCCAACTTTCGATGTAGCAGAATCCGGCAAACTCTTCGCCGTAGAGGGCGATGATGGCTTTGCGTTCCTTCATTTTGGTGGCTACATATTCGTGGGTGCGGCTTGCGATGCCCGAACCGCGCACTTTTGCGGCGTCGGTGATGGTTTTGAGTATGGTGTCGACGTATTTCTCATGGGAAGCGTCGGCTACGGTCACGGTTATTCCGTCGTTGTATTCTTCCATTTTCTTGTCCAGTATGTTTCGTGTGTAAGGGGAGTGGGGGAACGGTGCGAGGAGATGTCCGTCCTCCATATTATATATAAGGGGGAAATCTGATTAAAGCAAAATGCTCTTTACGGCCGGCACGATGGTGGCGAGTTCGTTGATGAACGTCTGGCGGTCCACGTTTTCGGCCACCACGATGAGCACGGTGTCGTCGCCGGCAATGGTGCCGATCACGCTGCTGAGCCTGTGGGAGTCGATGTCCGAAGCGAGTCCGCCGGCATAGCCCGGACGGGTGTGCATCACGGCAAGGTTGCCCGAGAAGTCGAGCCGCTCGAAGCCCGTGTTGCGCAGGAACTGCGGAACCACTTCGGGGCGCACGGTACGTCGGTAGAGGGGGTTGCCGGGGAGGACGTATCGGTAGCCGTCGGTGGTGATGACCTTCATGGCGTGGAGTTTCGAGAGGTCGCGGGAGAGTGTGGCCTGCGTGACGTTGATTTTGTTTTTGGCAAGCTCTGCGAGAATTTGGTCGTGACTGCGCATCTCGGAACTGGAGAGAATCACGCGAATCATTTCGAGTCGGTCTATTCTGTTGCTCATTGCTTAGTTTGTCTGTTTTTATGCCGCAAAGGTACGTACTTTTTGCAAACGGGAAAGAATATATGCAGCGAAATTATGCATATCGGGTACGTTTATGCGTGATTTTGCATATTAGGGATGAATAAAGGCGCTTTATGCATTTGTGCGAACGATGGGGGCGAACGATGGGGGCGAACGATGGGGTGAACGATGGGGGCGAGCTCTCCCGAGCTCGCTTGCGCGGCTTTCCCCTCTATGGAGGCGACGTTTGAAACGTCGCGTTCTATACGAATATACCCTTTG
>CAVCAV010000048.1:0-15839 GCA_963600165.1 Christensenella sp. UBA1685
GAGAGCTCGCCCCCATCGTTCGCCCCCATCGTGCGCTCCTTAAGCGCATACGTGTTTTTCGCGTAAGAATAAAGCCAATCGTAAAAACTTTCCGCCCACCCAACGCGTTGGGGTCGCAGCAAGTTTTTACGGGTTGTTAGCACTTTCCGAATCCACCGCAATAGAGCGCAAAAAGGCGGGACGAGAGCTAAAAGTAAAGCCGCGGCGGACGCCCCCGTTCGGCCAATAGTTTCTAACTTTGCAGCCCAAGCTCTTACACAAAGTAAACTAAACTACAACCCCTACATTCAAACGCACAGATTATGGAAAACCAGATGTCGCTCCGCCACTGGCTCTCGCTCACGGGGCTCACGCTCTGCACGTTCATCTTCAACACCTCGGAATTCATCCCCATCGGTCTGCTCACCGACATACAGCGCGACTTCCACCTCACGGAAGTGACCGCCGGACTGCTCATCTCGGTCTACGCCTGGGTGGTGATGCTGCTGTCGCTGCCGCTCATGATTCTCGTGTCAAAGATGGAACTTCGCAAACTCATGCTCTGGCTCATCGGCCTCTTTGCCGCCTTCCAGGCCATGTCGTTTTTCTCCACAAGCTATGCCATGCTCATGGCCTCGCGAATAGGCGTGGCGTGCACCCACTCCATCTTCTGGGCCATCGTAAGCCCCATCGCCGTGCGCATCACACCGCCGAGCCACCGCTCCATTGCGCTGAGCATGGTGGTGACGGGGTCGAGCATAGCCATGATTCTCGGCATGCCCATAGGCCGCATCATCGGTCTGCACGTGGGCTGGCGCATGACGTTCCTAAGCATTGGACTCTTCGCTTTCTGCACCCTCTTCTACGTGGCCGCCACGCTCCCCAAAGTGCCGAGCCGCGGCGGCTTCTCTCCGCGCAAGCTCCCCGCACTGCTCCGCGACCGTGCCCTCGTGGGCATATACGTCTTCACGCTGCTCGTGTCGACGGCCTACTACGTGAGCTACTCCTACATCGAACCTTTCCTCAAGCAGGCCGGCGGCATGGGCGACCAGCTCGTGACGGCCGCACTCATGATTTTCGGCGGTGCGGGCTTCCTGGGCAGCGTGGCCTTCTCGCGCTACTACAACCGCAACCGCTTCGCGTTCGTGGCCGCCACCGTGGCGGGACTTGCCCTCACCATGGTCCTTCTGCTTCCCTCCACGTGCAACGTGGCGCTCTGCATTGCCATGTGTTCGCTGATGGGCCTTGCCGCCACGGCTTTCAACGTGGCCATGCAGTCGAACCTCATCTACGTGACCACCCCCGAGAGCACCGCCGTGGCTATGGCCATCTTCTCGGGCATTTTCAACCTCGGCATAGGCAGCGGCGCCTTCATTGGCGGCAACATCTGCGTCCACTCCACCATAGGCTACATCGGCTTTGCCGGCGGCGCCATAGCCCTCGTGGCCTTCCTCTACTGGGCGCTCCACCTGGGCCGCATAGTGAACGCAAGGCTGTAGGAGAGGAGCCCATTTTACTACGGAAACCACTACGGAAACTACGGCCATTACTACGGAAACCACTACGGAAACTGCGGTCATTACTACGGAAACCACTACAGAAACTAACGCTTCTACTACGGAAACTTTGCAATATAGCTACCAACCGAAAAATCCGGCTTTCGCAACAATTGTTGTGAAAGCCGGATTTTTAGTAACTGAAGTTCCCCATAAGCCTAAACCTGCATATTCTTTTGCAACTCGGCATCAATGAAATCCTTGGCGCGGTCGGTCAAGAACAAGGGGATATTGAGCAACGTTTCGTCGCGTTTGAGATTGAGCATGGAAAATCTGATGCGCAAACGGGGCGAATATCTCTTGTTGTATTCAATGAGGCTTTTGCCCTTTATGTTCGTTCCCGACTTCACTTCTATAGGTATTACGTCCACACCGTGCTGCACGATAAATTCCACTTCTGCCGTGTTGCCCGAAGCCCAGTAGCGTGAACATTTCATGCCGCCCGCAAGCAGGCTTTGCAACACGTAGTTTTCGGCAAGTGCCCCTTTATATTCTGTAAAAGCCGGCAAGTCGCTCAAATATGCCTCCGCCCCTATTTCCGACAACACGCGCAACAGGCCTATGTCGATACAATAAATCTTGAAGATGCTCAGGTCTTCGTACGACTTGAGAGGTATGCGCGGAGTCTGGCAAAGACTTACCCTGTGGATGAGTCCCGCATTTTGCAACCAAGTGAGTGCATCCTCATACTCCCGTGCCCTTGCTCCCGGTCGCACCAGCTGGTACACGAACTTGCGGTTTTCTTTCGCCAGTTGCGAGGGCAGCGAATTCCACACATGCGCTATTCGGTTGGCAAGCAAAGGGGAAGCATGTTTAACGAAGTCGAGAGAATAGTCCTGCAGGATGTTCTGCAACGTGGTTTCAACTCCCGTCACATCCTTGTCTATCATTTTCATGGCCGCTTCGGGCATTCCGCCCGATATGCGATAGGCGGTGAAAGCTTGCGACAGCCTGTCGAAAAACACCTGCGGCAGCGGTTCTGTGCCGTTGATGGAAAGGTAGTAACTGTAGAGCTGGGGGTCTTTCTGTTCCAAAAACTCGGAAAACGTGACGGGGTACATGTTGATATGGTCCACCTTGCCCACAGGAAACGAGAACCCCTCATGCCCGAACGCCAACCCCAAGAGCGAACCGGCACAGGCCACTGCATACTCGGGGGTCTTCTCGCAAAAATACTTCATGGCACTGATGGCTTCTGGGCAGTCCTGTATCTCGTCGAGTATAAGAAGTGTCTTCTGAGGCAGCAAAGGCACATCCGAAAGGTAAGACAACTGTTCGATAATCTGAACAGGATTTTTCGTGGCACGGAATATGTCGCACACACCTTTTTCTTCGTCCAAACTGAAGTAGGCGCAGTGGTCAAATTCTTCCTTTCCAAACCTCTTTAGCAAGGACGTTTTCCCCACTTGTCTTGCACCAAGCATGATGAGCGGCTTTCGGTCCGTTCGGTCCTTCCAAGCCTTAAGTTGCTTTATTACAGTTCTTTTAAACATTCTGCATTCTTGTTTTAAGTGCCGAAAATGTGGAAATTTCCACATTTTTCATACCAGTTTTGTGCAAATCTACACATTTTCCATACGTAATGCCGTCTCAACCGCCCCATTTTTTGAAAATCGGCAGAAACACCCGGCGGGAAAAGCCTTTCAAGTTTGCCAATAAAATCCGCCTCCGCAACCACACCCCCACACGCCCCTTTTTCCCTGTTGAAAACCCTGTGCAAAACTTGTGGAAAACGCGGGTAAAACTTTGTGGACAAACCCCTCGGCCGGCGCCGCTGAAGCCCCTTTGCGTTATCCACCAATCAACAACCTTATCCCCGACATTTCCATAAAGCCGTCCACAAAAAATCCACCCCCTTTTCCAAACTTTTTTCACGGCCCGCAAGTTATCCACACCATGTGGAAGAAACCCGGCAAAAGCGCAGCCGCAGCCCCTGTACAAAAGGAAAAGGCCATAGTTTGACCTGTGGACAAAAACGCGTACAGCGCCGTGGAAAACAAAGCATTCCACATGGCCAAACAAAACGCACGAAAGCTTTCCACACTGTCCACAGCCTATTATAAGCATCATAGGATTCTTCTTTTTAAGTATTACTTTGAAAACAAAAAGAAAGAAGAATATATAGTGAATATGGAAAGGCGTGTGGATGGGGATAACGTGGAAGGGAAGAAGAAGAGGTAGATGGAAATGAAAACCATTGATGATGATAGCCCGTGGAAGAAAGAAGCATGAATATGCAACCTCCCGATGCATAAACTTGGCAGAGCTCCGCGCAGTACGTAAATTTGCGGCAAAAGAAAAAGCACATGGAAGAAATAAGCGCTGCACAGGCAGCCCAGCAAATAGAACACGGAAGTTTCGTGGCCGTGGGCGGATTCGGTCCCGCAGGCTCGCCCAAAGCCATCCCCCCCGCACTCGCCGAAAAGGCACGGCGCGAACACCAGGCCGGACGACCCTTCAAGGTAAACCTCGTGACCGGAGCCTCCATAGGCGCCAGCTGCGACGGCGAACTCGCTGCCGCCGACGCCGTGGACCGACGCCTACCCTTCAGCGTCAACGCCGAAATGCGGCGCGCCTACAACAGCGGCCACGTGCGCTACACCGACCTCAACCTCTCCGACAACGCCACCTTCCTCCGACAGGGACTCACCGGACCCATCGACTACGGAATAATAGAAGCCTGCGACGTGCAGGAAGTGCGCGGAAAGCTCCGCATCTACCTCACCGCAGGCATAGGCATAGCCCCCACCATATGCCGCCTCGCCACCAAAGGCGTGTTCATCGAGCTCAACTCGTGGCACTCCACACGCCTCATCGGCATGCACGACATCTACGAGATAGAAGCCCCCTGGTTCCGCTCGCCCGTGCGCATCACCCATCCCACCGAAATCATCGGACTACCCTACATCGAAGCCGACCCCCAGCAGGTGCTCGGCATAGTGCCCACACACCTCCCCGACGAAGCGCGCACCATGAACGCCTCCACACCCGAAACGAGCCTCATCGGGCAACACATGGCCGACTTCCTCGTGTGGAACATGCACAAAGGCTACATCTTCCGCCACAAGCTCATCCTCCAGAGCGGTGTGGGAAGCGCCGCCAACGCCGTCATCGGCGCCATGGGCGAAAGTCCCGAAGTGCCCAACTTCAACATCTACACCGAAGTGCTGCAGGAAGAGCCCATGCGCCTCATGAGCGAGGGCCGCGTGCTCTCCGCCTCCACAGGCGCCCTCACCCTCAGCCCCGAACACCTGCAGATGCTCTACGACAACATCAACGCCTACCGCGGACGCCTCCTGCTCCGTCCGTCGGAAATATCAAACTGCCCCGAAATCATAGCCCGCCTCGGCATCTGCTCGCTCAACACCGCCCTCGAAGTGGACATCTACGGCCACGTCAACTCCACCAAGGTGGGCGGCACGCGCATGATGAACGGCGTGGGCGGATCGTGCGACTTCACCTGCAACGCCATGCTCGCCACCTTCACCTGCACCTCCACCGCCAAGGACGGCCGCATAAGCAGCATAGTGCCCTTCTGCGCCCACATCGACCACACCGAACACTACGTAGACGCCATCGTCACCGAATACGGCGTGGCCGACCTGCGCGGAAAGTGCGCCCAGGAAAAGGCTGAAGCCCTCATCGCCATCGCCCACCCCGACTACCGTCCCCTCCTGCGCGAATATCTCCGCCTTGCCGCCCCCGGCGGCGGCCACACCCGCCACATCCTCCCCGCCGCCTTCGCCATGCACGACACCTACCGCCGCAAGGGCGACATGAGGCTCACCGACTGGAGCGAATATATCGTGGATTGAGCGTAACGCCACAAAACAAGGGGGAAAGGTGAAGCTAACAATATAGCGAACGATGGGGCGAACGATGGGGGCGAGCTCTCCCGAGCTCGCTTCAGCGAAAAAGGTAAATAACAGGATTGGCGCGAAGACGGGCGCCCTCAATTTTTATTAAACCAAAACATTCAAAACAAATAAAACGGCTGCGCCTTGACGTATTTTCAAGGCGCAGCCGTTTTATCCGTTTTGAATGTTTTATTCCCCTTCCTCGCAAGTCGCAACCGTTTTGTTTTGAACGTTTTATTCCCACCCTCACAAGGCGCAGCCCTGTTTTATTCGTTTTGAACGTTTTATTCTCCTTCCCGCAAGGCGCAACCGTTTTATCCCCCCCCGCTTTTTGCGCTTTTTTACACCCAAACACCGACAAAACACCCCCTTGCCACCCTTTTCAACTCTTTTTTGAAAAATAAGAGTGCCAAAGTTTGCATTTATTTTTGCATTTTCCTTACATTTGCCGCCGACGAGCGCATCATACACTATGCGCCCGGGACGCTAACAAATAAATCTTTCCTAATACTCTTAAGTCTAATCCACCTTTATCTGCGTATGAAATCAGATCGTAACCTTGCGGGAACGCAGATTCCCCTTTGGTACAAGTGCATGAAGCGCACAAGTGCCCTAAGCCTGGGACTCGTCATGCTCATGGCATCCCACGGAATGGCTTATGCCGCAGCTCCCACCCTCACCCCGGAGCCCACCACCGTAAACCAGCAGAGAGGCACCGTGAGCGGCGTGGTCACCGACACCAACGGCGAACCCCTCGTGGGCGTCACCGTCATTGTGAAAGGCACACGCACCACCGCCACCACCGACACCAACGGACGCTACACCATCAAGGCCAATCCCGGCCAGACCATCCGCGTGGTTTATATCGGCTATGAAAAACAAGAAGTGAAAGTGAGCGGTTCCACGCTCAACGTACAGCTCAAAAACATCGACAACACACTCAACGAAGCCGTGGTCATCGGTTACGGTTCCGTGCGCAAGGCCGACCTCGCAGGCTCCGTGGCCGTAATGGACGGCAAGAGCTTCAAGGACCAGCCCATCACACAGGTGAGCGACGCCATCCAGGGCCGCATAGCCGGTGTGCAGGTAATGTCGAGCGGCTCGCCCGGCGGCGACATCAAGATTCGTGTGCGCGGTTCAAGCTCCATCAACAAGAGCAACGAACCCCTCTACGTGGTGGACGGCATTGTGCGCGAGAGCGGACTTGAAGGCATCAACCCCGAAGACATCCAGAGCTTCCAGGTGCTCAAGGACGCCTCCTCCACCGCCATCTACGGTTCGCGCGGTGCCAACGGCGTTGTGCTCGTGCAGACAAAGACCGGCAAGGCCGGCGTAACCCAGGTTGTCTTCGACGCTTCCGTAGGTTTCAGCAGAGCCTACCACATCCCCGAGAAGATGGGCACCCAGGAATACGCACAGCAGCTCGTCAGCAACGGACTCGCCACGGAAAAGAGCATGGAGAATTACCTCAACGGCACCAACCCCGGCATTGACTGGATGGACCAGCTGCTCGAAACCGGCATTACCCAAAACTACAAGCTCGCCGTGACCAAAGGCAACGAGGACACCCAGTTCTACGTTTCGGGCAACTACATGAACCACGACGGCGTCATCTACAACACCCAGTTCAAGCGCTACGCCATCAAGGCCAACGTACACTCCAAGCTCTACAAGTGGCTCGAGCTCACCGCCGACGTCAACCTCTCCCGCGGACAGGGCAAGGGCGGCGGCTTCCAGCAGAACCAGGACAACCCCATATGGAACGGCCTCAACTTCTCCCCCACCATGGAGATGTACCAGAGCAACGGCAACTACGCACGCGACAGCTATAACGTGGTTTCCCAGGCCAACCCCTACGGCGCGCTCAAAACCAACAAAAACGACCACATGCGCGACGTGGTGAACGGACACATCGACCTCAAGTTCAACATCATTGACGGCCTCACCTTCACCACCACCAACGGTATCGACTACAAGGACGCCAAAAACTACTCCTTCGGTTCGGGCAAGGTAAGTCCGCAGGGCTCAAGCTCCATGAGCAACAGCGACACCTACCAGCTCCTCCTCCAGACCACCAACAACCTCACCTACAACCACAAGTGGAACGAGCACTCCCTCACCGCCACCGGCGTGTGGGAAGCCACCAGCTACGAGCAGCGCTACATGCAGATTTCCGGTACGAACCTCACCAGCGAAAGTGTGGGCTACTGGAACGTCAACGACGCCAAGACCCGCTCGCAGAACAACAGCTACCAGAAGTGGGCGCTCCTCTCAGGCGTGGCACGCGTGATGTACAACTATGCCGACAAGTACATGCTCACCGGTACGCTCCGTGCCGACGGTTCCAGCCGCTTCCAGAACAAGAAGTGGGGATGGTTCCCGTCCATCGCCGCAGCCTGGACCATCAGTCAGGAACAGTTCATGCAGAACGTGAAAGCCGTGAGCAACCTCAAGCTCCGCGTGAGCTACGGTGTAATCGGTAACCAGGACATCGACCCCTACTCCACCATGGTGATGCTCTCCGGCACCAGCTTCGACTTCGGTACGCCCAACATGTACAACGGCTACTGGGCACACAGCGTAGGCACCCCCGACCTCACCTGGGAAAAGGTTCACCAGTTCGACCTCGGCATCGACCTCGGACTCTTTGAAAACCGACTCTCCTTCAGCTTCGACTACTACTACAAGAAGACCACCGACGCCCTCCTCAAGCAGACCACCGCGGCTGCCATCGGCGGCATGAGCTACTGGGTGAACGCAGGTGAAGTGGAAAACCAAGGTTTCGACGTGGCCGTAACGGGACGCATCTTCCAAAACAAGGACTTCTCCTGGACCTCCACCCTCAACGGTTCGCTCAACCGCAACAAGGTGCTCAAGCTCACCGCCGACGACCCCATCCTCTACGGTTCAGTGCCCTCGCAAGGCTCCGTTGACCCCTGTACCATCGTGAAGGAAGGCGAAGCCATCGGCTCCTTCTACGGATTCCGCTGGGCAGGCGTCGAGCTCAACGCCAAAGGCCAGTACGTAGACATGTACTACGACAAGGACGGCAACAAGACCGCCACACCCAACGCCTCCACCGACCGCGTGGTGCTCGGCAACTCCAACCCCAAGTTCACCCTCGGATGGAACAACACCCTTTCCTACAAGAACTGGGACTTCAACGCCTTCTTCAACGCATCCTTCGGTGCCAAGCGCCTCAACCTCGTGCGCTACACGATGAACGCCACACCCGGTGCTTCCAAGTTCGTCACCGACAAGAGCTACTTCGCCAATGTGGGCACCACCATGCCTACCTTCGGTTCCGACTCAAAGCAGTACGGCAACAGCGACAAGTGGCTTGAAAACGCAAGCTACCTCCGCCTTGAGAACATCAGCATCTCCTACAACCTTCCCAAGGAAGTGGCTAAGTTTGCAAGCCTCCGCTTCACCGTGTCAGGACAGAACCTCTTCACCATCACCGGCTACAAGGGCATCGACCCCGCAGGTCATTCCTTCCACTCCTCGGCCGGCGACATCAACAACGGTATCGACATGGGTTCCTATCCCACCCCCCGTACCTTCACCATCGGTGTGAGAGCTACATTCTAAACAATCTAACCATAAGAAGCAACTATCATGAAATCTAAAATTTTAATGGGCTGCATGCTTGCGGCTGGATTGCTTTCCACCTCCTGCAGCGATTTCCTTACGGAAGACCCGAAGGGACAGCTCGACCCCACCACATACTACAACAGCGAAGATGCCGTGAACACCGCTGTCTATGCGCTCTACACGCAGGTCAACGTGTCGCAAATCTACACCAACATGCTCTACCCCCAGTGGCAGGGCGACGACATCACCGCCAACCCCGGCTCCAACAAGCAAGCCTGCGCCGAACTCGACGGCTTCTCTGCTTCGAGCAACAACAAGGGCATCACCGACTCGTGGAGCAAGAACTACTCCATCATTGTAGCCGCCAACAACATCATCAACAGCGTGCAGGTAGTTGAAGGCTCCACCTACGAGGCCACAGCCGTCAACGCAGTGGCACAGGCCAAGTTCTGGCGCGCCTTTGCCTACTACTATCTCGTGCGTCTCTATGGTCCGCTCCCCATCATTGAGCAGAGTTCACTCGACGTCAACCAGACACCGCCTTCCACCATTGCCGAAGTGTACGACTACATTGTGAAGAACATGACGGAAGCCATCGCCGTGCTGCCCACCAGCTACAGCTCAGCTCCCGCCCACCACAACGAGATTGACGCCTACGTGACGAAGCAGGCTGCGCAGTCGGCCCTCACCGCCGTGTACATGTCCATGGCAGGCTATCCGCTCAACAAGACGGAATACTACGCCAAGGCTGCCGAACTCGCCAAGGACGTCATTGACCACAACAGCGAGTACGGCTTCTACCTCGACCCCGACTGGAGCCACGTCTACTCCATGGGCCACAACTACAACAAGGAGACCATCCTCGGCATCGACTACAGTCCGCTGCCCTGGTGGAGCAACGACTCCGAGTTCACCTCCTGCGACCGCTTCGAATCGCTCGGCGACGGCGGCTGGGGCGACGCCTGGGGCGAAATAGCCTTCTGGAAACGCTTCCCCGAAGGCAACCGCAAGAAAGCCACTTACGCAGAAAAGATTACCTTCCAGCACGAAAAGAAGTTTGAAATCATCGACTCCTGCTACTGGTGGGAACTCAAGGAAGACGGCAGCAAGAAGGTGTCGGAGTATCACCCCATGTTCTGCAACTTCACCGTCAATGCCGACGAGAACGGCAACGCCGTGCTTGCTCCCTACGACTACCGCAAACCCAACTGGAAAGGTATGGTCAACGACCACCGTCACCGCGTAATCCGCTACTCCGAACTTCTCCTCTGGTATGCCGAGAGCGCAGCCCGCAGCGGTGCTTCCGACCTTACCGAAGCCAAGCAGTGCCTCAAGCAAGTGCGTGAACGTGCCTGCAACGATCCCTACAACGTGACCCTCTCCGACGGTTCCGTGGTGAACATCGACGCAATGACCGCCGAACAGCTTGCCGAAGCCTGCTACATCGAACACGGATGGGAAGTGGCCGGCTACTGGGTAGCCATGGTGACCCGCCGCTCCGATGAGTTCCGCATGAACGAACTGAAGAAAAACTTCGACTTCCGCGTAGCCAATGCAGAGCAGAACATCGTAGACCCCACCGACGGAAAAGTCTACAAGGCCAAGGAAAGCGTAAGCGTGACGAACACCCAGTGGAAGGGTGCCGAGAGCATCTACATTCCCTATCCCGTGCTCGAAGTGGAACGCAACCCGAACCTCCGCAACGTAGACCGCACGAAGTAAAAGCAACGTAAAAGGCAACCGTTGGCAACGCTCCGTTGCTCGCACAGGTTGCCCACAACACACACATAAAGCCGCAGCCGTACTCCACGAGAGAGACGCGCTGCGGCTTTTTGCGTGGGTGAATTGGTTAGTAACATGTAAAAATAAGTTGCCCATTTTTCAGCAGAGCATATATTGTGCGGCGAGCGGCCTGAATTGAAAATCGGCGGCCGAAGGGAAAGCCAAAGGCCACCACTCGTAAGCCCTGGTCACGGAACGAAGTGACGCGGCCTGGGTTAAATGCCCCACCAGCCTCCGCGGGCTGAAAGCCCACCACATGCGCCAAGACAAATGCTATTGCGGTTGATATTGTGGCCTTTCAGGCCGCTCGCCGCACTTAAAGAAATTGGGCAAGTTGTTTTTGATATATCACTTAACAAATACTAAAAATGGGGATTCTGTTAGTTTTTGGCGAAATGAAACTGGGGATTTTGTTAGTTTTGCGGTAAATAAAAATGGGGATTTTGCAAATGGCCACGTTTAAAATGGTGCCTTTCCTCTGAGAAGGGATGTAACTCCGAGAAAGTTGCAACATTACGAATTTATGATTGTATCTTTGTACCCTCAGCAAACTAAAAATGCAATAAGGTTATGGCACTGAAACTGTATCCCATAGGCATCCAGACATTCTCTGAGATTGTCAACCGGCAGCTCTTCTACATCGACAAGACGGAATACGTCTACCGCATGTCTCACGGCGGTGGAAAACATTTCTTCTTGGGACGGCCGCGCCGTTTCGGCAAGTCGTTGCTCGTGTCCACCATGCAAAGCTACTTCGAGGGAAAGAAAGAACTTTTCAAAGGCCTGGCCATTGAAAAGTTGGAAAAGGAGTGGACGGAATATCCCGTGCTCCACTTCGACCTGAGCGGCGGCAAGCATATGGAGAAGGAGCAGTTGGAAGAATACTTAGGCTACAGATTGCAAGAAGAGGAAAAGAAATGGGGCATAAAAAAACCTGTCAAGGGTGCAAACAACCGTCTTATCGAGCTTATCAATACGGCTTACGAGAAGACGGGCAAGCAGGTGGTGGTGCTCATTGACGAATATGACGCACCGATGCTCGACGTGGCTCACGAAAAAGAGCAGTTGGATGCGCTTCGCAACATCATGCGCAATTTCTACAGCCCCTTGAAATACTGCGAGGCAAAGCTCCGCTTCGTCTTCCTCACGGGCATCACCAAGTTCTCGCAAGTGAGCATTTTCAGCGAACTGAACAACATTTCCAACATCTCGATGAACAAAGACTATGCCGGCATTTGTGGCATTACCAAGGATGAACTGCTCACCGCAATGTCGGAAGATATCGACGAGTTGGCAAGGGCGCAAGAGATGTCCCGGGAAGAAACCATTGAAGTATTGAAGGAACAGTATGACGGGTATCATTTTTCCGCCAATTCGCCTGACGTGTTCAATCCGTACAGCTTGCTCAACTGTTTCGCAAACAAAGAATTCGGGGCCTATTGGTTCAGTTCGGGCACACCTACGTATATCATCAACATGATGCGTAAGTTCAAGGTATTGCCTACAAGTCTTGGCAAAATGTATGCTAAGGACTCGGCTTTTGACGCCCCGACGGAGAATATGACCTCCATAACGCCATTGCTCTATCAGAGCGGTTATCTCACGGTAAAGGGATATGACCGGTATAGTCAACTTTACACCCTCGACCTCCCCAACAAGGAGGTCAAGGTGGGACTCTTCGAAAGTCTCTTGCCCAACTACCTGGAGGGCATGTATGCACAAAACGGTGACGTAACCATCGCACGGATGTCGGTACTGATTCGTCAAAATGACATGGACGGTGCCTTGCAACTCCTGCAAGACTTCCTCGGCACGGTGCCTTACTGCAATGTGACCAACTATGAGGGGCACTATCAGCAGATGCTGTTCATCATCTTCTCGCTCCTCACCAACTTTGTGGTGGACGTGGAGGTGCACACGCCCAAGGGAAGGGTGGACATCGTGCTGCTGACGCGTACGGACCTCTACATCATTGAGTTGAAACTCAACAAGGACGCCCAGACCGCCATGCAGCAAATCAACCTCAAAAACTACGCCCAACGTTTCGCCCTTTGCGGACTGCCCGTCACGAAAGTGGGCATCAACTTCGACTCCGCAAAAGGAAACATCGAGGATTGGGTGATAGAAAGATAGACGGGCTCAATTTTCGGATTTTTGATTCCAATGACATTTTGAGCGGGAATCTGGCCTACTGCCGGATTCCCGCTCTGTTTACTATACAATATTCAAAATCCAAAAACTTGAGAATGAGTTTTTTAGCCGTGTGGAGCGTTCTACACGGCTTGCGCGCTCTATGGGGGCGAAGTCTCCCGACTTCGCGTTCTACACGGCTTTCACCCTCTATGGAGGCGACGTTTGAAACATCGCTTTCTACACGGCAAAAGTTTCTGATGCGGCGAAGCGAAGTCGGGAGACTTCGCCCCCATCGTTCGTTTCATACGCTGCGCCCTCTATGGAGGCGAGCTCTCCCGAGCTCGCTTGAGCGAAGAACAAGGCGAAGCCATCGTATGCACCTCTGCAATTCTTAACTCATAATCTAACACCTCTCCTCAACTCCTTATAAATCCGCTTTTACCCTTCAAATTCCCCATTTCCCCCGTGTCTTTCCTAAAAAATCAAGCCTATCTC
Organism: Christensenella sp. UBA1685; assembly: GCA_963600165.1. GTDB lineage: Bacteria > Bacteroidota > Bacteroidia > Bacteroidales > Bacteroidaceae > Alloprevotella. The sequence continues at coordinate 13,397 of CAVCAV010000048.1, forward strand.
GAAATTGGACAACTTTGGAAAACCGAAACTATCTTGGGGGGGTAATTTTGCACATTCAAGGTGAAGTGTATCTTGACGATACGCAACGCAAAATATGAAATCTAATATACCCCATAACAATATGGGTCAGTGTGTGTCTGCGATACGAAGCTTTGTAGAATCAACTTACAAATACAATCATATGTGTAAATTATCCCTATTAAGAAACAAACTGATGATAGCGGTGAGTGCTCCGAGCAAGCATGGCAAATCGGAGAGCACACAAATGCTTGTCGACTTGTTGTACCTTGAATTGGTGACAAGACGACAGGGATGGACAGCTGAAATGTTCAGTACAAGGACAAATACTTTCGGGCATTATGATTTGACATCGCACCGCAACAAGGACAGCTTTGTCGTTTTCTCTTATGAAGGGGAAAGGAAAATAGCTGTCATAACCGCGGGCGACAGTTGGGTCGAACCTATTATTGAGTGTTACCAGCAACTTGTTGATCCTAACGACATTCGAAACAGTGCCTGTCCTAAAGTCATCCAAGAGTCTTACGAAGTCGTCGTAGGTTGTTGCCATCCCAACAATAACGTCAAGGCAAACCTGATAGATATGGCAAATGCCAGTGGCTTTGAACTAATGGAGACAAGTCCTTATTTCCAAAGCCCAAGCGTTTCAACGGTGTCGGCCAAGACTCCTGTCTTCATTTGGGATTATCTGTTTGCCAATGACTTGTTGGAAATAATTCTGGCACGTATTGGGAGTCTCGGAAAGAAGTCCACTTCAAGTAAGGCTGATTCTTTCTCGGCCCAGTTTACTCCATTGGTGTTTGCCATGATGGAAAATTTCAGAAAAAGCAAAGGCGGCTTTGGCTTTGACATAAGGAAGACCAACCGAAATGGGCGCAAAGAGCAGGGGTTGATATTCCATGGCAATGACGACTACGTCAAGGTGTTCCTCTCCGATGATAGTTCTAAAGCAATGCGCTCAAGTACATTGGGGCTTGTGTTCGTACATGACAAAGAAACGTCCCAAATAAACTGCTTCCTTGAAGTGGTCTGCGACAACGGAAGCAAAAACTTAGGACAATACAAGAACTTGGTCACTGCCATCGTTCCTCCAACCAAATGGGAAAAAGCGCACTGCAAGGACCGTTATTTGATGCGTTTTACCATCTGCGAGACCACGGATTGGCTGGAAGCAGTCGTTGAAGCTCGAAAATTCTTGGAGGTTCATGCCAAGGATTTTAGAAGCAATGTACGCAAAGGACTGTACATATAAATCAACTTTCGGATTTGATTTCAATGATGTTTTGAGCGGAAATCTGGCCTACAGCCAGAATCCCACCCTGTTTACGATACAAAATTGAGTCAAACCGTGCACTGTTATTTAGTTTGTCATTTAAAGAAAAGAATATGAAAATGTTGAATATGCACCTTAATAGGAAATACTTGTTGGGTGTTTTGATAGCTTTGATGAGTTTGTTCGCACCTGGCGTTTATGCAGAAGACTATGATACCAATGAAGACTTGAAAGCAGTCTATTCCATTAGTTCTGCCGGCACTTATCAGTTGTTTGGTGAGGGTTTTGATAAATTGTCAATAAAAAGCATGACTGTTGATGGCAAAAATGTATCTCCGTCTAAATCCATGTATTTGACAGCGGAAACTCATAGTGTTGTAATAAAATTCAAGTCATCACTTACTACTTTACCTCAAAATACATTCTTAAATATAAATGGGGATAATGGTACAGCCAAACTCACGGAGTTTAGACTTCCTGCAAGTTTGAAATATATAAAAGAGGGAAATGGCTTTGGATGTTCGTACGTCAAAAGAATTTTCTCCTACGCGATAAACCCTCCGTCGCGAGATGGTAGTTGGATTTTTTACACAGGGAGTTCAGGCGGTTATGATTGTGGTAAGTTCGCATCCGACCGTATTTTGGTCGTTCCATCGCAATCAAAAGAATTATACGAACAGTCTTTTCCATGGGCAGACTTGATTGACGATCTTGGTTTTGATGTGAAAGGCTTGGTAAGTTCCATCAGCATACAAAGAGAATTGAATCTTGTAAAAAAGACATCTGCAACACTAACTGCATCTGTACTTCCAGCTGATGCTGATGATATAAGCGTTAAGTGGAAAAGTTCTGACGAATCTGTCGTAACGGTTATTTCAGACAAGGTTGGTGGTATTGTTAAAGGGCAAAAGGTTGGTACTGCGACCATAACGGCAACCGCTGCGGACGGTTCAGGTACGTCTGCTTCTTGCAAGGTTACTGTAACTCCATTGAAGGTAGCTGACATCAACCTCAGTACAGTTGGAGTAGTCAAAACCATTCCTACCAAGCTGGAAGCGAATGTTACACCGTCGGAGGCAGACAACAAAACGCTGAAGTGGACAAGCTTGACTCCTAATGTAGCTACGGTTACAGAAGACGGAACCATGACAG
>CAVCAV010000049.1:0-15780 GCA_963600165.1 Christensenella sp. UBA1685
ACATTTGCACATTTGCACATTTGCACATTCGCGAAGCGCTGCCCCCATCGTTCGCTTCCATACATTCAACACCAACCACATGACATACGAACTTCAACATACCGACGCCAACTCCTCCGCCCGTGCCGGACTCATCACCACCGACCACGGACAAATACACACGCCCATCTTCATGCCCGTAGGCACACTCGGCAGCGTGAAAGGCGTGCATTTGCGCGAAATAAAGGACGACATCAATGCCGAAATCATTCTCGGCAACACTTATCACCTCTATTTGCGTCCCGGACTCGACATACTTGAACGAGCCGGCGGTCTGCACAAATTCAACGGCTTCGACCGCCCCATGCTCACCGACAGCGGCGGCTTCCAGGTGTTCTCCCTCACCGGCATACGCAAACTGACCGAAGAAGGCTGCGAGTTCCGTTCCCACATCGACGGTTCCAAACACCTCTTCACCCCCGAGCGCGTAATGGACATAGAACGCACCATCGGAGCCGACATCATGATGGCATTCGACGAGTGCCCTCCCGGAACGGCCGAACGCTCCTATGCCCGTAAGAGTCTGGATCTTACGCACGGATGGATGAAGCGTTGCTGGAAACGTTTCCACGAAACAGAACCCAAATACGGCTACCACCAGTCCCTCTTCCCCATTGTACAGGGATGCGTCTATAAAGATCTCCGTCAGGAGAGCGCCCACTTCATGGCCGACTTCGGTGCAGAAGGTTACGCCATTGGCGGACTCGCCGTGGGAGAACCCGCTGAAACCATGTACGAAATGATTGAGGTGGTCAACGATATCCTCCCCAAGGACCGTCCCCGCTATCTCATGGGCGTGGGTACCCCCGTCAACATCCTAGAAGGCATAGAGCGTGGCGTGGATATGTTCGACTGCGTCATGCCCACACGCAACGGACGCAATGCCTGCCTTTTCACCTCAGAAGGCGTACTGAACATGCGCAATGCAAAATGGGCCGACTGCTTCGAACCCGTTGACCCCATGGGACACAGTTTCGTGGACACTGCCTACACCAAAGCCTATCTTCACCACCTCTACAAGTCGAAGGAACTTCTTGCCATGCAGATCGGTTCCATCCACAACCTGGCCTTCTACCTCTGGCTCGTGCGCGAAGCGAGAAAACACATTCTCGACGACACGTTCACCACTTGGAAACGCGATATGGTGGTGCGCCTTTCGCGCAAATTGTAAGTGCATATAAATTATACCGTTGCACGAACCTTTAAGATAGAACCGTCTATCCTTCAGTATATTATAGATTCAATGTCCAAGCTATTCAGACGACATACCGAACCCAATGCCTCTGCAGCAGAGTCCACATCCGACCAAGCTGCAGAGCACCTCGCCGAAGCCGTAGCACCAGCATCCGGCAAGGGCGAGAAGAGCACCATGCTCCAACGGTTCAGGAATGCCCTGCGCTCATGTTTCAACAAACCCCTCATTGGACGTCTGGACCGCTACATTATCTACAAGTTCCTAAGCACCTACATCTTTCTCATCCTCATCATCGTGATGATTGTGGTGGTGGTAGACTTCAACGAACGCATCGACAAGTTCTCGCGCAGCCACGTGCCCATGCAGAAGGTATTTCTCGACTACTACCTCAACTACATCCCCTACGTGGCAAACCTCTACAGCGCACTCTTCGTGTTCGTGGCCGTCATATTCTTCACCTCCAACCTCGCCGGCCACTCCGAAATCATCGCCATGAAGAGTACCGGCATGAGTTTCAAGCGCTTGCTGCGTCCCTATCTCTTTTCCGCCGCACTCATCGCCGCCACGTCGTTCGCCCTCGGTGCCTATGTCATCCCCATGAGCAACGTGAAGCGCGTGGCCTTTGCCAACAGGTATCTCAAAAAGACCATGGACCCCACTTCCATCGACAACGTGCAGATGCAGGTAGACACGGGAGTCGTGGCCTACATAACCCATTTCGACAACATCACCAAGAGCGGTTACGGTTTCTCCCTCGACAAATTCTCCGACAAGAAACTCGTGTCGCACCTCACCGCCGAAACCATCGAATACGACACCCTTTCCGACCACCGCTTCTCCTGGACGCTCCACCAGTACAACATCCGTACGCTCAAGGGCATGAGGGAGAAACTCGAGTCGGGCGACCGCATAGACACAACCATCATCATGGAGCCCAACGACTTCTTCTTCGTCCGCGACCAGGAAGAAACCATGACGCTCACCGAGCTGAAGGACTTCATAGACCGCCAGGCCATGCGCGGTTCGGCAGGTGCCCTCAAGTTTGAAGTGGAATACCACAAACGCATCGCCTCGCCCTTTGCAGCATTCATCCTCACCCTCATAGCCGTGAGCCTTTCCAGCGAGAAACGAAAGGGCGGCATCGGAGCCAACCTCGGATTCGGTCTGGCGCTCTCCTTCGGATACATCCTCTTCCAAACGGTAACGTCGGCCTTTGCCGTATCCGGCCAAGTGCCCGTCGCGCTGGCCGTGTGGATTCCCAACATAACGTTCTCCATCATCGCCCTCGTGCTCGTTTGGCGAACGCCACAGTAATTTGACACAAAACGACTAACATACTGGACCAATGACAACAAACGCAAACGAAAATAACGTTCCCGAGTTGGACAAGGAGCCGGCTGCAGCGTCTGCCGTAGAAACCGGTACGAACGTTTCGGAAACAAAATCCACCGATTCCACCGACGATACTTCTGCTGCCGACGAAGCCGCAAAAGAAGAAGTGACCTACTTTGAGGACCTCGCACTTTCCGACGACGTGCTCGACGCACTCTACGATATGCGCTTTGAAAAGTGTACGCCCGTGCAAGCCGCTTGCATCCCTCCCATTCTCGAACACCACGACGTGCTCGGTGTGGCACAGACCGGTACGGGAAAGACCGCCGCATATCTTCTACCCCTGCTCACCCTCCTGGGCACAGAACCCCATCCGGACGACGCCGTAAACTGTCTGGTCATTGCGCCGACCCGCGAACTGGCACGACAGATAGACCAGGCGCTGCAAGGTTTTGCCTATTACACGGGCGTGAATGCCGTGGCCGTATATGGCGGCAACGACGGCGCACGCTACGAACAGGAACGGCGTTCGCTCCAGGCCGGTGCCGACATCGTTCTCGCCACCCCCGGACGACTTATCACCCACCTTCAGCTCGGTACGCTCGACCTTAGCCGCACCACCCACCTTGTGCTTGACGAGGCCGACCGCATGCTCGACATGGGATTCTCCGACGACATCATGACTATTGTGAAACACATGCCGGAGCATCGCCAGACCATCCTCTTCTCCGCCACCATGCCGCCCAAGATTGCGCAGCTTGCCCGAAGCGTCATGCACAATCCCGTGGAAGTGGAAATAGCCGTTTCCAAACCCGCAGAGAACATCCGCCAGAGTGTATACGTATGCCGCGAAAGCGACAAGACGCTCGTACTCAAGCACATCTTCAAGGAACAACCGCCAAAGCGCGTCATCCTTTTCGCTTCCTCCAAGCAAAAGGTGAAGGAACTGGCCATCATACTCAAACGCCACGGTCTCAACGTGCGCGCCATGCATTCCGACCTCACACAGCCCGAGCGCGACGAGGTGATGCAGCTCTTCCGTGCCCATAAAGTGGACCTCCTCGTGGCTACCGACATCGTGGCACGCGGTATCGACATCGACGACATCACCATGGTCATCAACTTTGATGCTCCGCACGATGCCGAAGACTATGTACACCGCATTGGCCGTACGGCACGTGCCGGTCGCGAAGGTTCGGCCTTCACGCTCATCGGTGAAAAAGACCTTTATGCGCTTTCCAACATCGAGCGCATACTGAAAATAAAGATTCCCCGTGCCAAACTCCCCGAAGGCGTCCATCCCGCCGACCGCAATTCCTCTTCCCGCGACGGACGTTCACGCGGAGGCAACGGCAGAGGACAGCAGCGCGGAGGCGGCCGTGGAAACAATTCCTCGCGCGGAAAAGGCGACGCTTCTTCCCGCAACGCAAAGAACAGCTCCGCACCGCACAAAAGCGGAAAGCCCAATTCCAAAGGCCGCACAGGAGGCAACAAACCTCGCAACGGCAGCAGGGAATCACACAAAGGACAGAACCAGTAACATATCGGAGCGGCGCAATTGAGTTTCGCTCCATATTTAGATAAAGTGATGACAAAACAAGTTGTAATTTCGCTCCTTGCCCTTTTGCTCGCAGCAAGCTGCAAAAGCGACAAAGCCGCTCCCACCGCAGAAGAAAAGAAAGACACCGTGGTGGTAGCAAGCGACACGTTGCCTTCCGACGCAACCACGATCACACCGCCGAAGAAGGCAGACGGACTGTTTGACGACTTTGTCTATTCCTTCATGCGCAATCCCAAGTTCCAGGCGAAGCGCATCAAATTTCCCCTGTCTGTCAACGACCACGGAAAGCAAAGCTACATCGAAGCCAAAGCCTGGCGCTACGACAAGATGTACCTTCGAAACGACGTATACACCATCATCTTCGACTCCGAAGAAAGCGTGAAGGCCGAAAAGGACACGTCGCTCGACAGCGTGGCCGTGGAGTGGGTCTATCTCAAACGAAGGGAAGTGAAACAGTTCCGCTTCCACCGCCTGCAGGGCGAATGGTTCCTGACTGAAATTGTAAAGCACGCGTTGAGCGAAAATATCAACAGCGACTTCTATCTCTTCTACGACAAGTTCACAAGCGACCCAGCTTTCCAACTCCGTCATGTCAACAGTACCGTCAGTTTCAAGACCTTCGACGAAGACAACTTTGAGCCCATTGAAGGCGTTTTGGATGCCCAGCAATGGCCAGACTTCCGTCCCGAACTGCCCCATGGCACAATCACCAACATCAACTACGGACAACATTACGGAAACGGCAACCGCCGTGTACTCATGGTATGTACCCCGTCGGGAGGTATGGGCTGCTCGCTTACGTTCCAACGCAAGAAGAGCGGATGGACGCTCATGAAACTTGTAAACTGACCATCTTCCATGTTTGAATCGTTCAAATCACTTTAGCCATGTCATATCCCATTCCCAACACCTTTGGCATTGATGCCCGTTGTACGCAATACGTCCAGTACAGCAGCATAGAAGAACTGCAGGAAACGCTTCCCGCGGTTAGAGGTGAACGTTGGCTCCACATCGGTGCCGGCAGCAATCTGCTGTTTACCGACGATTTCAACGGAACCATTCTCCATTCCGCCATTCGCGGCATTGAGGAGGAGCGCCGCACAGATTCCGAAGTACTGCTCCGCGTGGGAGCCGGCGAAGTGTGGGACGATTTTGTGGACTACTGCACCACGCACGGATATTATGGAGCCGAGAACCTTTCCGCCATTCCCGGTGAAGTGGGAGCGAGTGCCGTACAGAACATCGGTGCCTACGGCGTGGAAGTGTGCCAACTCATCCACGAAGTGGAAACGGTGGAAGTCGCCACAGGCCAAGTGCGCATTTTTCGTGTTGACGAATGCCAATATGCCTACCGCAGCAGCATTTTCAAGCAAGAATTGAAGGGACAATACATCGTGACGCACGTGACCTATGCACTCCAGCTTGCATTTGCGCCCGACCTTGAATACGGGGCCATTCGCCGTGAACTTGAGGCACGCAACATATCGCCCTCTGCTCTCACCGCCGTGCAACTCCGCCGTCTTATTTGCGAGGTGCGCCATGCCAAACTTCCCGACCCCGCAGAGATTGGCAGTGCGGGTTCGTTCTTCATGAATCCTGTGGTCACGAATGAAAAAGCCCGGTCGCTCCTTGCCGACTATCCAAATATGCCCCATTTTCCGTTGTCCGACGGCGTGAAAGTTCCCGCGGGCTGGCTCATAGAACAATGCGGATGGAAAGGCCGTTCCATGGGGCGCGCCGGTGTCTATCCCAAGCAGGCTCTCGTGCTGGTAAACCTCGGCGGTGCCAAAGGCGCTGACATCGTGGCCTTGAGCCAAGCCATTTGCAAGGATGTAAAAGACAAATTCGACATTGAAATCCATCCCGAGGTAAACTTCATTTGACGACCCTAAACGCAGCTTTTGCAAGCAAATGAAAATCCGATTTTTAGGTACAGGCACCAGCACCGGCGTTCCGCAAATAGGTTGCCAGTGTGCGGTATGCACATCCCCTGACCCGCGCGACAAACGCTTGCGCAGTTCCGCACTTGTCGATTTCTATTCCGGTGAACGCATTCTCATCGATTGCGGACCCGACTTCCGCCAGCAGATGATTCCCGTCGACTTCCGTGCCATAGACGGTTTGCTGCTTACACACATACACTACGACCACACGGGAGGCATAGACGACCTTCGCCCGTTCTGCGCTTTTGGCGATGTCAATATTTATGCTGACTCCAAGACCATAGACCTTTTGAAGCATCAGTTGCCTTATTGCTTTGCTGAGAACCTCTATCCCGGCGTACCCCGTTTGGTCATGAACGAACTGACGCCTGGCACTCCCTTTAAAGTCGGTAGCGTGGAGGTCATTCCTTTTACCGTAATGCACGGTCAAATGCCCATCCTCGCCTATCGTATGGGACGCATGGCTTACATTACCGACATGAGCGCTTTCCCCGATGAATCCGCCCGTTTCCTTCAAAATGTGGACGTACTTATTGTCAATGCGTTGCGTCAAGAGCCTCACAATTCTCATCAGACTCTTGAACAGGCACTTGACTTCGTAAAAAAAGTCCAGCCTAAAGAAGCCTATTTCATCCACATGGCCCACCAGATAGGACTTCATGCTGAAATTGAGCAACAACTTCCCCCTCATGTCCACTTCGCTTACGACGGACTTGAGATTCGTTGCGAGGAATAACTCCTCACTTGTTTTCTTCGTATTCTTCCACGTTCCAACTCTCCGATAAATCCGATGCGCAAAGTCCTTTTACTTCTTTCCCTATTGGTCGTTGTCTCCTGTCAGAAGCCCAAAGCTACGACGGGGGAGAACGGCGCATTCAAAAAGGAGAAGCGCGTGGAGGGTGACAATGTGAACCGCATTGTCGATTCGGGAGAATTGATTATCGCCACACTGAGCGGTCCAGACACTTATTTTGAGTACCAGGACAAAGGCTTTGGCCTGCAGTACGCCCTGGCTTCAAACTATGCCGAAAGTCTGGGCGTTGCACTGCGTGTGGAGGTTTGTACCGATACGCTTCAGCTAATCAACAAACTGCAGCATGGCGACGTAGACCTCGTGGCACTGCAGATTCCCGAAAATGCGATGAAAACGGACAGTTTGGAGTTCGCCGGAGCCTTTTCTACAGACAAAAACGGATGCAAGCGCTCGTGGGCGGTAAGAAAAGATATGGCGGACCTGGCAGAATCGCTCGACGACTGGTTCGGTGACGGTGTGGAAGTAGAAGTGGAGAAGGCGGAAAACCAACGTCTTAAGCAACGCCTGCAAGTACGCAGACATGTCCGCGCACCTTTTATCTCGAAAGAAAAAGGCGTGATATCCACCTACGACAACTACTTCAAGGAAGCAGCACATGCCATCGGTTGGGACTGGCGCCTCGTGGCAGCCCAGTGTTACCAGGAATCGGGATTCGACCCCAATGCCGTGTCGTGGGCGGGTGCTTCAGGCTTGATGCAGCTAATGCCCTCTACAGCTGCACAAATGGGGCTGAAAAAAGAATTTATCTTCAAACCCGCAGAAAACATTGCCGCAGCTACACGTTACATCTCCCATCTGCAAAACATCTTCAAGTCCGTTCCCGACCCCATGGAGCGACTCATGTTTGTCCTCGGCGCATACAATGCCGGTCCCGGACATATTCAGGACGCCCAAGCTCTGGCGAGGAAATACGGACGTAACGCCAATTCGTGGAACGACGTGAGCGAATATGTCCGTGGACTGAGTCAAGCCCGCTATTATCGTGATCCTGTAGTACGGCATGGCTATATGATTGGAAGCGAGACATATGGTTATGTGCAGTCCATCATGGACAGATGGCAAGCCTACGGTGGTGGAACCTATGTAGGACGTGCGGGAAGTCCAATGAGAACCGAATCTGCAACCTCATCCGGCGAGGCGTCCGAACGGGTGCACAAAAAGAACCGCTATTCCAGGGAACACAAGATACTTTCCCCCGAAGAATTGCAAAAGCAAGCGGCCCAATAACAGCCTTATTCTTGTTTGACGTAATTAAAGAGAAAATGTGATGTCGCCTTTTTAGCGGCATCACATGTCGTATTATATGTGCTTTGCTGCGCATCTTTCAACGATTTTCCGTAAGTTTGCAGAAACAATGACACCCAACGCGCCTTAACTGACTCGAAATTGCTTCATGGTGCGTCACTGTTCTTTATTTATGAGAAAGAAATTTTTCACCATCCTTTGGGGAGTATACCTGTTCGTCGTACTCGTTGCTGTGCTCGCTTTCGTTTCCATCGAGCGCGGATGGATAGGCTATATGCCGCCCATTGCCGAACTTCAAAGCCCCATCAGCAAATATGCCTCACAGGTAATCAGTGCCGACGGACGCCTGCTCGGCACCTGGTCGCGCAACGAAAACCGTGTGTTCGTAGGAAAGGACAGCATTTCGTCCTATATGTTCGATGCACTCGTAGCCACGGAGGACGTGCGTTTCTATGACCATTCCGGCATAGACGTCCGCGCTTTAGGACGCGCCGTGGTGAAACGCGGTGTCCTTCGCCACAAGGCAGCTGGTGGTGGCAGTACCATCACGCAGCAGTTGGCAAAGCAACTTTATTCCTCAAGCGCAGAAACTTCCGTACAGCGCCTTTTCCAGAAACCCATAGAGTGGGTGATAGCCATTGAGCTTGAGCGCCATTATACCAAGGAAGAAATTCTCACGCTCTATCTCAATTACTTCGACTTCCTTCACAATGCTGTCGGCATCAAGACCGCAGCCAACGTGTATTTTGGCAAGTCGCCCGACAAGTTGGACCTTTTGGAGAGTGCTACGCTTGTGGGCATGTGTAAAAATCCCTCTTACTTCAATCCCGTCCGCGAACCAGAGCGTTGCCGCGAACGCCGCAACGTGGTGCTCCAGCAAATGGTGAAGGCCGGAAAACTTTCCGAAGCAGAATACAGCAATCTTGCCGACCAACCCTTGGTGCTCAATTTCCATCGCATTGACCATAAAGAAGGACTGGCTGCCTATATGCGCGAATACCTTCGCCGCATCATGATGGCCAAACAACCCGACAGAAAAGACTATCGCGACTGGCAGCACCAACAGTTCTACGAAGACTCGTTGGCATGGGCTACCGACCCTCTTTACGGTTGGTGCAACAAAAACACGAAACGCGACGGTTCAAACTACGACATCTATACCGACGGCCTGAAGATTTACACCACCATCGACTCCCGCATGCAGCAATATGCCGAGGAAGCCATGTTCCAACAAGTGGGTAGGAAACTTCAACCCCTCTTCGAAGCCGAACGTCGCAGTTCGCCCAATTTCCCCTACAGCAGTGACCTCCGCCGTGCCGATGTCATCAAACGCATCAAGCAGTCCATGCGGCAGACCGACCGTTACCGCGAGCTCAAGGCCAACAATGCTACGCCGGAAGAAATAGAGAAGAACTTCAACACGCCGGTTCCGATGACCGTCTTTACCCTTCATGGCGACGTAGACACCACCATGACTCCGGTCGATTCCATTCTCTACTATAAGAAATTCCTCCGCTCCGGACTCGTCAGCATCGATCCGCAGACGGGTTACGTGAAAGCATACGTTGGCGGATTGAACTATTCCCACTTCCAGTACGACATGGCTATGGTAGGCCGCCGTCAGGTAGGTTCTACTATGAAACCTTTCGTCTATGCCATGGCCATGACGGGAGGATGGACTCCCAACTCCACCATCCTCAACGTGCAACGTAAGTTCGGCAATTGGATGCCCCGCAACGGCAGCCGTTCCCGCTACGGACAACACGTCACGCTCAAATGGGGTCTCAGCCAGTCCAACAACTGGGTGACCGCAGCGCTCATGTACGAGATTGACCCCACAGGTCAGGGCCTCGTTCGTGACCTTCAGGCTCTTGGCGTGGCCAACGACAATATGCAGCCGTCGCTTCCTCTTTGCTTGGGTACGTGCGACATCACCGCCGGCGAATTGGCTTCGGCTTATACCGCTTTCGTTGAGAAAGGCATTCGTCGTGCCCCCATTCTCGTCACAAAGATTGAGGACAACGAGGGCAATGTAGTGGCCGAATTCGTTCCGCGCACCAACGAAGTTTATAGCGAAGAAACGGCCTACAATATGATAGACATGATGAAGGCCGTCATTGACCAGGGAACCGGTCGCAAGTTGCGCAATGCTTTTAACTTGAACGGCCCGATAGCCGGCAAGACGGGTACTACGAACAGCAATTCCGACGGATGGTTCGTCGGTTGCGTGCCCCAGCTTGTCACGTCGTGCTGGGTGGGCGGCGAAGAGCGCGACATCCATTTCAACAGCATGGCCATCGGACAGGGTTCGGCTTCGGCCCTTCCCATTTGGGCGCTCTATATGCGAAAGGTCTATGCCAACAAAGCTTTGGGCTACGATCCGGAACGCGATTTCGACAAACCCGCTTCCATGGAACAAAGCGTTTCGCACGGTACGCACAAGTCTGAGGGCGACGAGTCCGACGACGATGGCGAATCCGGCGAAGAAAGTTCCGCTACAGAGCACGCTACCGAACCGTCAACCACCAAAAGTAAGAGCAACGCCAATTCCGAATCCTATTTCGAATAGCTTGCTTGCAGTTCTATCTTATATCCAATAGAAAATTTCCATTTAAGTTCAGACGAATCATGAAATTCTTGGCCATCATACCCGCGCGTTATGCTTCTACGCGTTTTCCCGCCAAACCTTTGGCACTTTTGGGAAACAAGCCCATAATCCAACGTGTTTACGAACGTGTACAAAGCGTTTTCGAAAGCCTTTGTGTGGCAACTGACGACGAACGCATCGCAAAAGCCGTAGAATCGTTTGGCGGTAAGGCTGTCATGACGTCAACTGCTCATAAGAGCGGTACCGACCGTTGTTATGAAGCGTTCTGCAAGATGGGAGGCGATGCCGACGTGGTGGTAAACGTACAGGGTGACGAACCTTTCATCGCTGAAAGCCAACTGCGTTCCATTATGGACTGTTTCGCCGATGCACAGACCGAAATAGCTACGCTCGTCAAACCCTTTGGAAACGATGTTTCGGTAGAAAGCATAGAGAACCCCAATTCGCCGAAGGTCGTTGTTGATGCCAATGGTTATGCGCTCTATTTCTCGCGCAGCGTGATTCCCTATCTGCGCAGCATTAACAAAGCCGAATGGCCGAAGCACCATACGTTCCTCAAACACATCGGTCTCTATGCCTACCGTGCCGACGTGCTGAAGCGCATCACCTCCATGCCGATGGGCGAACTTGAGACTTGCGAGTCGCTTGAACAGTTGCGCTGGCTTCAGGCAGGCTTCCGCATAAAAGTAGGAACGACCGACGTAGAAACCATCGGCATCGACACACCGGAAGACCTCCAGCGTGCCGAACAATTCTTGAAATCCCATTCTTAATATTGGTATTTTACAATGAAATTTCTCAATCTCCACATATTTCTCTTCTCCGCATTGTTCACTGCATCGTCTGTTGCTTCGGCGCAGAAGATTGTGGTCGGTTCGTGCGACCTGAAAGACGGCGGCATCTATACCGGTGAACTCTCCGGCAACAAGCCCAACGGCAAAGGCCGCGCACAGTACGAAAACGGCGACACTTATGAAGGCGAATTCGTAAAAGGCTACCGCCAGGGCGAAGGAACTTTTACTGCGGCCGACGGTTCGCGTTACGAAGGTAGTTGGACTAAGAACGAACGCAACGGGCGCGGCACATACTATGCCGTGAACAACAACCGCTACGTTGGACTTTGGTATCGTAACCAGAAGGAGGGACAGGGCAAGATGTACTACTTTAACGGCGATGTCTACGACGGCATGTGGAAAGACGACAAACGCAACGGAAAGGGTACGTACACTTTCAAGAGCGGCGCCTTCTACAAAGGCGACTGGGTAGACGACCAAAAGAACGGAAAGGGTTATTTCGACTGGAAAGACGGTTCGAAATACGAAGGCTCTTGGGTCAACAACCAGCGCAACGGTCGCGGCACGTATTTCTATGCCGACGGCGACTACTATTCAGGCGATTGGAAAAACGATATGCAGGACGGCCGCGGCATCTACAAGTTCCGCAACGGCGATGTCTATGAAGGACAATACGTGGCCGGCGAGCGCACAGGCGAGGGAACTTTCCGCTTTGCCAACGGCGACCAGTATGTCGGCAACTTCCTCAACGGCGAACAGAGCGGCCAGGGCACGTTCCAGTGGAAAGGCATCGCTTCCTACACCGGACAGTGGCAGCACAACATGATGCACGGCCACGGCGTGTATAAATGGAAAAACGGCGACGAGTACAACGGCGAATGGAAAAACAACCGCATGGACGGCGAAGGAACTCTTCGCTTCGGCGCCGGAGGCCGGTTCAAGGGCCAGTTCCATGAGGGAAAACGCAACGGAAAGTCTGTCGAAATCCGCGCCGACGGCACACGCCTCGACTGCACCTACAAGGACGGCGTGAAGCACGGTCCGTATGTCGAATATGATGCCAACGGCAACGTAGTGAAGAAAGGAGAATACTCCAACGGCCGTCCCGTTTAGGCCGTCCCTTGAATATAGCATCAAATAACACCTTTATACCTTTAGTTCCATGAAATCAAAAACGTCAGAATCTGCGGCAAAAGCTGCTGTCAAGACTACCAAGAAAACCACGGGCACGAAGACTGCAGCGAAAACGAAGAAGACCGCTGCTCCGCGTGCAAAAGAGTTGAAGCTCATCAAGAACGATTCTTGGCTCAAGCCCTACGAGGCTGCCATCAACGGGCGTCACGACCATGCGCTTTACAAACTGGCGCAACTCAGCAAGGGTACGGGAAAACTTTCCGACTTTGCCGACGGCCATCTCTACTTCGGTCTGCATCGCACGGTGCGTCAATGGGTGCTCCGCGAATGGGCGCCCAATGCCACGGAGATATACCTCGTGGGCGACTTCAACGGATGGAGTGAACAGCCCGAATATGCTTTCAAACGCATTGCCGGAACCGACAATTGGGAACTGAAACTCCCTGCCCGTGCCCTCAAGCACGAAGACCTTTACAAACTGTCCATTCACTGGGAAGGCGGACAGGGCGAGCGTGTGCCCGCTTGGGCGCAGCGCGTTGTTCAGGACGAACAGACGAAAATCTTCTCGGCACAGGTTTGGGCCCCTTCTGCTCCTTACGAATGGAAGGTGAAACGTTTCCGCCCGAAGAAAGCACCGCTTTATATCTACGAATGCCACATCGGCATGAGTCAGGACGCCGAAAAAGTAGGCACTTATGAAGAGTTCCGCCAGAATGTACTTCCGCGCATCATAAAGGAAGGCTACAACTGCATACAGATAATGGCCATTGCCGAACATCCCTATTACGGAAGTTTCGGTTATCACGTAAGTTCATTCTTCGCAGCGTCGAGCCGTTTCGGCACGCCTGAAGAACTGAAGCGCCTCGTAGACGAAGCCCATGCCGCCGGCATCAGCGTGATTATGGACCTTGTACACAGCCATGCCGTGAAGAATGAAGTGGAAGGCCTGGGCAACTATTGCGGCGACCCCAACCAGTTCTTCTATCCCGGCGACCGCCACGAGCATTCTGCCTGGGACAGCCTTTGCTTCGACTACGGCAAGGACGAAGTAATCCATTTCCTCCTTTCCAACTGCAAATACTGGCTGACCGAGTACAACTTTGACGGTTTCCGCTTCGACGGTGTTACCTCCATGCTCTACTATAGCCATGGACTTGGCGAAGCTTTCTGCGGATATCCCGACTACTACAACGGTCATCAGGACGACAATGCCATTTGCTATCTCACTTTGGCCAATCTGCTCATCCACGAAGTGAAGCCTTCTGCCGTGACAATCGCCGAAGAAGTGAGCGGTATGCCCGGTCTTGCAGCGCCGTTCAAGGACGGAGGCTATGGCTTCGACTATCGCATGGCCATGAACGTGCCGGACTATTGGATAAAGACCATCAAGGAACTCCGTGACGAGGATTGGAAGCCGTCTTCCATCTTCTGGGAGGTAACAAACCGACGCGCAGACGAACGTACCATTTCTTATTGTGAGAGTCACGATCAGGCTCTCGTAGGCGATAAAACCCTTATCTTCCGTCTCATCGATGCCGACATGTATTGGCATTTCCGTAAAGGCGACGAGAACGGAACCGTGCATCGCGGCATCGCTCTCCATAAGATGATTCGTCTTGTGACGGCTTCCACCATCAATGGCGGATACCTCAACTTTATGGGAAATGAGTTCGGACATCCCGAATGGATTGACTTCCCGCGCGAGGGGAACAACTGGAGTTACAAGTATGCCCGCCGCCAGTGGAATCTGGTGGACAACCATGAGCTGTGTTACCATTATCTTGGCGATTTCGACCGCGATATGCTTAAGGTGCTTCAGAGCGAGGGCGACATTCGCCGTTTCCCCGTACAGGAAGTTTGGCACAACGATGGCGACCAAGTGCTTGCCTACAGCCGCGGAGACCTTCTCTTCGTGTTCAATTTCTCTCCCACACGTTCCTATGAAGGCTATGGCTTCATGATGCCCGAGGGAGCCTACGACGTGGTGCTCAACACCGACGACAAAGCCTATGGCGGCAACGGACTTGCAGACGACAGCGTGGAGCACCTCACCAATTTCGACCAATTGCTCAAACGCGACGGAAAGGGCTGGCTCCAGCTCTACTTGCCTGCACGCTCCGCCGTTGTACTGCGAAAGAAAGCGGAGAAGTAAATTCCGCAATTATACTCTAAAGTCTCAATGCGCATAGAATAGAGTAGGGGAGTTATTCCCTATCACTCAGTTCTATGCGTATTTTTTTTGCCCTCTAGGTCGGAACTGCTCATGGACCTTACGAGGGCAACGGCGAGACGGACACCCGCGAGTCCAAGCGCGAATTGACGCAAGCCGAGGTTGCGCTCCGCAACGGAGTCATCGACCGCATCAACGGACGCGGCAAGTATGCATTCCTCGACGAGGAACTTGGGCAGAGGGTGATGGATTTGGCGAAAGGGAAAGGCGCAAGGTTGGAAGCTAAACGAAAAAGAGCGCTTGAAACCGCGTCCGTTTCCCAAGAAGGGGAACATCAACCTACTGTCGTTTCAAGCGCTGATGGCGCAAAGATACTAAATAGTTTAGATAGCCAAATAAGTCGATATGAAAATCTTTCGAATCATCCCAAGACGTTCATCGGTGACATAGCCAAAGCACTTGGCGCAGCTCGCAATGGAAGCAGCTCTGAATATGCTACGTTCGAAACTAAGAACGGAAAGGTCGTGACCATTCGTTTGGCCAACCACAACGCCAAGGTTTCCAACTTTGACCTGCGCAACGAATCGGAAGGAATCAGCATTGTCATTTCTCCCAAGGAAAATCAACTTGCCACTGATGACGGGAATGCGCACGTTGTGGAGTTCTTCTACAATGCTCTTAAACTGCGTAGGGCCAATGGAAAACCTTTGGCCGACATCGTGCGTTCCATCAAGCAAGCACTCTATAGCGGTGAGTTCAAGGACACCACAGGACTCGCCGAACGCCAAGAGTTGAACGCCAATGACGTTCCTCGCCTTCAGAAAGTGTACCACGGCAGCGGTGCGGACTTCGACCGCTTCGACCACAGCCATATGGGCGAGGGCGAAGGGACTCAAGCATTCGGTTATGGAACGTATGTAAGTTCTTCCGAAAAGATAGGGAGAA
>CAVCAV010000050.1:0-15764 GCA_963600165.1 Christensenella sp. UBA1685
TCGCTTGCGCGGCTTCGCCCTCTATGGAGGCGACGTTTGAAACGTCGCGCTCTACACGAACAAGAGTGTTTCGCAACGCGAGGTCAGGAGACCTCGCCCCCATCCGCTACGCCCCCAAATATCCGAACAAAGGATTTTTCCCAACAATCTGATTTCCAACCTTCTGCAGTTTCAACTCCCATCCCCCGCCTTGAAACAAAAATTCCAAGGCATGGAATTTGAATTCCCTGCCTTGGAATTGAAACTGCGTGCCTTGCATTTTTCACGAAATGCCTTGGCCTGAAAAAAGCGTCAAAGGGCGCGGCGTTTTTACCTCAACACCTTCACCGTTTTTCCGCCCTGGCGAAGGAGATATACGCCGTGGGCGGAGGGAAGCGTGGCGGGGAGGAGGCGGCCCTGGGCGTCGTAGACGGCGGCGGGGCCTTGGTCGGCCGTTTCCACCGTGGAGATGCCCGAGGGCGAACCCCACTGTGCGGCGGTCTGGCGGCTTTCGCCCGTGTTGTACACGGCGCTTACCTTGTAGTCCGTTGCGGCGGACGAGGGCGCGGTGTAGGCGGTGGACGAAACGGGCGTGGCGGTGAGGAGCGTGCCGTCGCGGTAGACGTTGTAGCCGAGCAGGCGGAAGTCGCGCGGTGCCTTGCGGTAGGTGATGTCGTCGACAAAGAGGATGTACTGGTCGAGCGAGGTGCAGCGGATGGCAAAGTGGCGCGTGCCTTCGGGAAGCGTCACGCTATACTGCGTCCACTTTTCGGGCACGGTGTAGGAGTCGCCGATCTTCGTGAAGTGGGCCACGAGGGTGTCGGTGGTGGAATAGAGCACCTCAATCTGCTCGTTCGTGCCGTAGTAGCTGGCGTCGGGACTGCAGGCCCAGAAGGTGACGGTCTGCGCGCCGTCCACTTCGGGCGAGATGAGCCAGTCGTCGTTGGCGGTGTAGCGTCCGGCGTTGAAGGCGGCTGCCACCTGTTTGCCCGAATGGGTGGGGAAATAGTAGCTGCTGAGGTTCACGGCCGAGGGGTTGAAAATCTGGAAGGCCATGGGCGATTCCACGTTGTCGTACTGCACGAAGTAGCCCGTGCCGTCCTGAATGCCGAGGGTGGTCTGGCGGTCGCCGTCGTGCAAGGCCCACTGGCCGAAGTGGCTGATGGTGAAGGCGGCATACGACTCGAAGTCCTCCGTCACGGTTGTGGCTTCGGTGCCTGCGGCGATGCCCTGCGGCTCTTGCCAGGTGAGCGTGACGCTGCCGTCGTCGCTCTTGGCGGCCTGTACGCTGCTGACGTACGGACGGCCGGGGAGCACGGTCACCACGCAGGTGGGCGAGGTGTTGTCGGTGAGGTCGGTGTCGTCGTCCCAAAGGATGGTGGCGGTGTAGCGGCTCGTTTCGGCGGCATCGGCGTTGGGGGCGTCGTGGAGCGCCACGGTGGTGTAGCCTTCAGCCGGCACGGTAGCGCCTGCCACGGAGTCGACGCAGAGGCCGTCGCGGTAGAGACACACGCGGTAGCCTTCGGCGGGTTTCGTACCCTTGTTGTTGACGGTGAGCGTGAAGTTGACGTCGTCGCCCACTTCCACGTGGTCCTTCTTAGCAACGAGCTGCTGCGCGGCAAGGTTTTGCGGCGTGGGGTCGTCCACGCAGATGCGGTCGAGGTAGACGGGGGGAATGACGGTGTAGTCGGTGATGTGGCCGCCCACGCCGGTGAAGATGAGCTGCACGTATTTGTTCAGGCGGATGTAGGACGAGAGGTCTATCTCGTAGCGTTTCCACTCGCCGTCGAGCGTTTCGCAGTCGGTTTCGTTGGGGGTGATGCGGGCGAGGGTGTAGAGGCGGCCGCCTGAACCGCGGAGTTGCACGCGGAGCGAGTGGACGGCACGTTTCATGTTCCAAAGGTAGAACGTGAGACGCGGATTGGCGCCGTCCTTGAGAGAGATTTTCGGACTGACAAGCTGGGCTTCAGAACCTTCAGAAAGGGTGGAGAAGGCTATGAGGCCGTTGTCGTTGTCGGCAGCGTCGGTGTAGGAGCCGTACTGCAGCAGGTTCCACTCGGCGAGGTCGCTGTTGAGCGTGTTCCACGGACCGCGCTCGAGGCTGCGGAGTTTGAACGACTCGTTGTAGGGCATGGTGTAGGGGGCACCGATAAAAATGGTGTCGGTCTGCACCTTGCGGCCCTGTCCCTTGGTGTTGCGGGGCTGGATGGTGTACCACATGAGGCGCTGCGAGCCCTCGGTCATCGTGACCTGTTCGGCATAGGAAGTTTCGCTGACGATGGTGGTGGCGGACTCGGTGCCGTTGAGGTTGCCCACGCGGTAGGTGAGGGCAGACGGGTCGATGTTTCCGCCGTGGAGTCCCGCCTCGGGGGCTTTCCACGAGAGGGAAACCTGACCGTCGTCGGTGGCGGAGAGTTTCACGTCGGTGACGGCGGCGGGCGTGTCGAGACCCACGTAGGCACTGGCACTGACGGGGATGCCTGCGCCGTGGTCGTTGTAGGCCGTGACGAGGTAGTCGTTCGTACCCTCGTCGTAGGGTTCGTCGGTGAGCGTGCAGGTCTGGCCGGGCTTCACGTCGGTGAGCGTGGCCACCTTCTCGCCGTCGGTGGTGCGCACCACTTCCACGCGGCTGAGGGCGCTGAGGGCATTGCCGGCATAGTCGACGGAAGGAGCGGTGAAGGTGAGCTGCACTTTCTGCTCCGTGCCTTGCGGAACGGCCGTCACGGCGGTGGGAGCGGCGGGGGCGTAGACGGACGAAACGAGCTCTACACGCAGGTTGTCGGCATAGAGGTAGCTGCCGTCGGCATAGGTGCTGGCAGCATGTACGCCGATGTAGCACGTGCCGTCGGTGGCGGGACGGAAGTAGCCGCCGTAGCTCACGTAGGGCACATTGGTCACGGCGGTGTGGGGAACGATGGTCTGCGTCATGGCATCGCCCTTGGCTTCCGTGCCGGCAAAGATGCCGAGCGTTTCGGTGGCGCCTTCATCGGTGGAGGCATCGATGCTCACGCGGTAGACGGAGTCGGTGCTGAGGGAGAAGGCGGGGGTGATGAGCCAGTCGTCGGCGTCGGTTTCATCGTCGCTGAGACCGTAGACCATACCCATGTCGTAATATTCCCACGTGCTGCAGTCGTTGTTGCGGTTTTCTATGGTCATGGTGCCGGCTTCCATCTCGCTGTTGAACCCTTGGAGGTAGGGCAGATGGAGGGTCTTGCCCAGGTGCATGGGGGTGGTGTAGGCGGCCTGGCCGTCGGTGCCGTCAACGCGGGCGGTGACCTGGTAGTAGTAGCTGTCGAAACTCAGTTGGTCCACGTTTTTGTCGGTGGCGGAGGTGGCGGTGCCTTCGTAAATCTTCACGCCGTCAGGCATACGCGTCACGGTGTAGGAGAGGCCGTCGGTGTGGATGTAGCCGCCGTGGATACCCGTCGCGGGGGCGGTCCACTGAACGGTGACGTCGGTGTCGCCGACCTTCGTGGCGGTAGGACTGACGGCTTGCGCCACGTCGTCGCCGGCCCAGAAGTCGGCAATGGCGTACGGGCTGCGTCCGGTGGAGTTGCTCACGGCCACTTTCACTTCGTGCATGCCGCGCTCGAGGTCGGCATTGAGCGAGAAGCGCTTGGCGCCGCTTTGGAGCTGGCCTTCGTCGGCCACTTCGCCGTCGAGCTTCACTTCGTAACGGAGGTCGCCGCTGAGGGCGCCGCCGGCAAAGGTGGTGGTGGGCACGTCGAAGGCGATGGTGCCGCTGAGCGCGCCGTTGGGGTAACTGCACGCAAAGTTGGCGGGACGTGCGGGGGCGGCGTCGAGGGTGAACGGACTGAGGGTGTAGATGCCCGTGAGTTCGTAGCGCTCGGGAATGGTGGTGAGCGTGGTGGCCTCGCCGGTCTGGAGGTTGACTTCGCAGAGTTCAGGCGACTCGTCGGTGTAGTGGGGCGTCATGGCCCAGAGCATGCGGCCGCTGGTGTAGTCGAAGGTGGCACTCTGGGCGTACTTGATCTGACGGTGGCTTTCGCCGATTTTCGTCACTTCGCCGCTGGTTTTGTCCACTTTATACAAGGCACCGAGTGCGCCGATGCCGTAGAGCTGACCTTCGCGGTTGGCGGCAAGGCATATGAGTTCCTCGGGGAGGGAGGCTATGCGCGTGCTGGCGCCTGTGAGCGGATTGAGCGTTCCGAAGAAGTAGGTTTTCGACTCGGAAGAATAGGTGGCGGCATCTACGAAACAACCGAAAATCTGGTCGGTAACGGGGTCGTAGGTGAGGTCGGAGGCTATGCTTTCGAGCGAGGAGAGGCTCTTTTCGCTCAGCAGGGTCCATCCGTTGTTCACGTCGTAGGTGCGGAAATATACGGCGCCGTCGGTCTGGAGCGTGGAGTAGTCTACAAGGTAGTAGCGTCCGTCCACGTAGACGCCTCCGCCAATGGCGTGGTACTGCTTGCCGGCCTTCACGAGCTTGATGGCGCTGCCGTCGGTGGGGGGCACGGAGTAGATGCCGTAGGGGGCACTGTCGCCCATGTCTTCCCATCCGTGGCCGAACACCACGCTGCCGTAGACGTCGGGCAGCGCCGCGCTTTGCTGGGCACGGAGCGACGGGGCGAGTGCGCCGAGGGCAAGGGTAAAGAGTAGAGGTCGTATCATGTGTGTTTTGGAAAATGCTTCAGGTATGAAGTATGACAGATTGAATTGAAATATGGAAGCGAACGATGGGGACGAACGATGGGGCGAACGATGGGGGCGAGCTCTCCCGAGCTCGCTTGCGCGAGTGAGGTATCTTTTTAAAAAAAGAATGCTTTATCGGTTATGCGAAGTCAGGAGACTTCGCCCCCCATCGTTCGCTTGCATCGTTTGTTTCCATACGCAACGCCACCATACGTTCCGCTCTTCGGGTCGTATGGTGGCGTTTGCTATTTTATTTCACCACCACTTTGGTGCGTACGTTGCCGGCTTTCACCACATAAACGCCTGCGGGAACGCGGAACGTTTCGCGGCCGGTGGCCTTGCGGGCGGCAAGGGTGCGGCCGTCGGCGGTGTAGAGCGTCAGGGAGAGCGAGTCGGCACCGCTTACCGTGATGGTTTGCGCGCCGGTGCTTACGCTGACGGTCTGTGCCACAGGACGCTCAATGGCGCTCGTGCCGTCGGTGCTGGCAGCATTGGACGGGAGCGATTCGCCCTCGGCATAAACGGCGGTGACGAGGTAGGTGTGGTCGGTGCCGTCGGAAACGGCTTCGTCAACATAGCTGGTGGCGGCTACGGGAGCGGAGGTCACGAGCACGCTGTCGCGGTAGACGTTGTAGCCCTTGAGGGTAAGTTCCACGCTTTCGGCACCTTCGGGAATGAAGGTGATGTCGTCGAGCATGAGTGCCAACTTGTTGTCGGACACGCAGCGGATGGCGAAGTACTTGGCGCCCTCGGGCACGGCAAAGCGGTATTCGTCCCAAGTCTTGGCGTTTGTCACGTCGACCTTGTCTACCTTCACAAACGTGGCCGTGTCGGTGCTTTCAGTAGAATAGAGGAGTTCCATCTCCTCGGGCACGTAGCTCGAACCCTGTGCTGCCTTGGCATAGAAACTGATGGTCTGGGCCGAGCCGTCGAGTGCGGGCGAGATGAGCCAGTCGTCGTTGGGCTTCACGGGATTGTCCTCATCGGTGGACGAAGCGGCAAAGCAAAGGAGCATCTGTTCGCCCGAATGGGGATCCCAGGAGGCGAAGGGTATGCCGGCCTGCGTCACGTTGAACACCTGGTAGGCCATAGCTTCGCCGGCGTGGTCGTATTGCAAAGCTCCCATCACGGAACTGAGCGTGATGCGCTTGGTGGTCTGCTTGTCGCCGTCGACGAGGGTCCATTCGCCCACGTCGCTGATGGTGAAGGCGGGGAAGTCCTCAAACGTTTCGGTGTAGCTCTGCTTCTTGAGGTTTTCGAGGTCGGGAGCCGTCCAGCCCAAGCTTACGCCGTTGCTGCCCTTGGCGGCCTTGAGGCCCGTGGGCGTGGGATAGTCGGGAAGCGTTACTTTCACCGTGTCGGTTGCAGAAACGTTGTTGGCCTGATTTTCATCGGCGGCAAACTCAATGGCGGCCTGGTAGACGTTCTTTTCCGAGTCGAGCACGGAGGCCTTGTCGGTGAGCATGAACTCAAGCTTGGAGTCGGTGGCAAGGTCTTCGCCCTGCACACGTGCCACTTCCTTGTGGTTGCGGTAGAGCACAATGCTGTAGTCGGCAGCCTTCACGCTCTGGTCGCCGTTGTTGCGGATGGCCACCTTAAAGTCGCTCTCGTCCTGCGTGTTCATCTCGTCGGGCGAGGTGAGCGAACGCATCATGAGGTCATTGGCGTAGGTGTCGGTGATGCTCACGTTGTCGTAAGCCATGAAATACTCGAGCGAGGCCACGGCCTTTCCTTCCAGACCTATCTGTACGAAACGGCTGGAACGGTAG
This sequence comes from Christensenella sp. UBA1685, assembly GCA_963600165.1. Taxonomy (GTDB): domain Bacteria; phylum Bacteroidota; class Bacteroidia; order Bacteroidales; family Bacteroidaceae; genus Alloprevotella. The sequence goes on from CAVCAV010000050.1 coordinate 6,402, forward strand.
GGGGTGAGGTCGATGGCAAAACGTTTCCATCCCGTGCCGTCGGCAGAGGACAGGCGGAGTACGGGTTCGAAACCCTCGTAGTCGGGCGATACGCTCACGGTGAGGGAGTCGCCCTTGCCGTTGAAGTAGGCCCAGAAATGGAGCACGGGCTTGGCAAGCGCACTGATGTCGACCTTGGGACTTTCGCTGCGGGCGGACTTGCCGAGGGAGGTGGCGGAGAACACCTGCATGCCGCCGTCGATGTCGGCGGGAATGATGTCGGGCGTTTCGCTCATCACGTAGCAGTAGGCTTCGCCAATCTTTCCGTTGGTCATCTTGGTGAGCCACGGGCCGCTCTTCATGGTGGCGCCGTCGAACGATTCAAACACGGGGGCCTTCAGCGCGGGTCCGGCAATGACGGAAGCCGTTTGCCATACCTGCGAACGGCCGTTGCCGGATGCGTTGCCGGCATATACGCTATAGGCCTGGTAGATCTGCTTGCCGTTGGGCGAGAGCTGTTCGTCGTAGTGGGTGACGTTGCCGATGGAGAAGTCGGACGAGCCGGTCACACCGCCGGAGATGTAGTAGGTCAGGCCTTCGGGGTCGATGTAACCGCCGTTCATACCCGTTTCGGGAGCGTCCCAAGTGAGGTGGACAAGGCCTTCCTTGTCGAGGTCTTCCACAATGCGGAGGTTGCGCACGGGACCGGGCTTGTCGAGACCCACGAAGATGCGTTCGGCAGCTTCCACGCTCTGCCTGCCGTCGGCAGCGGTGACGGTGGCGGAGTAGGTGTGGTAGTCGGTGGACACGTAGGTGTCGGAGTAAGCGCAGGCGGCTCCGGGGAGCACGTCGGTGAGCGTCTTGAGGGTTTTGCCGTCGCGCACGATGTCGACGGAGAGTTTGCCTTCAAGGGCTGTGCCTTCGAGGGTGGTGGAAGGTGCGTTGAAGGTGATGTCGGCCTGGTTGATGCCCTTGGCTCCGGGAGTGGCCTTGAACTGGCTGACGGGTTCGGGAGCCGTGACGGGACATTCCGTGAAGTAGAGGTTGTCCACCTGGAGCGTGCCGGCATTGGCGTTGCTCATGGCATGGATGCCGAAGTGGAGCGTGGCGTCGGCAGTGGCGCGGAAAGTGCCTTTGAGCGTCTGGCCGGAGTAGGCCTGGGCCACTTCAGTGGGGGCTATCACCTCGGTGGTGAGGGCCTCAGCCGTGGGAGCCGTGCCGAGGTAGGCGGCAATGCGTTCGGCAGAGTAGCCGCTCTTCACGGTGAACGAGAAGGTGTAGATGGCACCTTTCTTCACGCTGAAGGCGGGCGTTACGAGCCACTCGTCGGCGCTTTGGCTGTTGGCGTCGTACCACACGTTCTTGTCCGTTCCGCTGTAAGCCCAGGTGTTGCCGTCGCCGTTGGCGTCGATAACGGTGAAGCTTTCGCTAAGCGGGTCGGTGTCGAATGCGTTGCTGTAGGGGAAGCCGATCTGCGAGCCGAGCGTCACGGTGCGGGTGGTGGCGGGCTTGCTGGTGAAGGAGCCGTTGCGGGCGGTGATGGTGTAGTAGTAGGTGTTCTTCTCCTCAGAAGTGATGTGGTCGGTGAAAGTGGTGGCTTTGATGTCCTGTGCCACTACGGCATCGGCCTCATCGCGTCCGCTGATGTAGCGCGTGAGGGTGAAGGTCATGTTGTCGGCATCAATGTAGCCGCGGTGAACGCCCTGCGAGGGAGCTTTCCACGAAACGGTGATGTCGTTGCCGTTGGCACGGATGGACACACGGGCGGGCGCTTCGGGCACGTCGTGGCCCACCCAGGCGGTGGCTTTCACTTCGCGGCTCGTGGCTGCAGGCTGCGTGGCGGTGGCGGCGCGCTGGGCCACTACGCCTACTTGCGTTTCACCTTCGGCAGTGGCCTCGAGGGGCACGCTGACTTCTGTGCCGGCTTCGCCGCTGCCGTTGGCTACCACTGCGCCGTTGAGGCGTACGGTGTAGTTGACCGAGCCGGAAAGTGCGTCGCCGTCGGCGGTGGTGGAGGGAAGGGTGAAGGTGGCGGTGCCGGCGGTGGCGGTAGTGAACTTGGCGGAGAGGTTGGTCACGGTGTCGGGCACGGCCTGAAGGTCGAGGTCTTCCTTGAAATAGATGCCGGTGAACTGGTCGCACGTGCCGGTGCCGTAGTCGTAACCGAAGTCGGAAACGAGCGTACTCTTGGCGGTGGCGGGGTCTACTTCGAAGATGCCGGTGTCCCATACATCATTGTAGATGGTGGCCCAGTAAATCTTTCCGTTGGAATAGTTGAACGTAGCGCTTTGGAACATCGATTGCGTTGCCACACCCGTGTTGCCGACGAGCGTGCAGGCACCGGTGTATTTGTCGACGGTGTAGAGATTGGCTTTCTCGTCGATGGAGTAGAGCTTGCCGTTGCGGTCGGCGGCGAGGGCTACCATCACTTCGGGGAAGGCGGCAATGGAGTCGCACTCGTAGAGACCCACGCCTTCCTGTTCCTTATAATGGAAACGGCCGAAGTTGCGGCCCTTGCTCGTATAGTTCGCGTCGGCGAAGATGGCATAGAGCTGCTGCGTCTCGGGGTCGAAAGTCATGTCGTAGGTGATGCAGCTGAAGGCATAACCGTAGTTGATGCCTTCCTGGCTCCAGTCCGTGGCATTGTGGCGGTAGAGGCGGATGGGCATGGTTATCTTGTTGCCGTCGCTGCTTTCGGTGAAGTCGTTGTGGTAGTAGGAGCCTTGAGCATAGGCACCGCCGCCATAGGTGTGCACGCCGGCCTTCACGAGGGTGATGCCGGAGGGCTTGCGAAGGTTGAAGGTGTAGATGCCTCCGTTCTTGTTGTAGTAGCTTCCGGGTTCGAAGAACGAACCGATGATGCTGCCGTAGAGCTGGAGGTCGGGAGCCGTGGCGCGAACCACGCTTTGTGCCATGGCCGAACAACTGACCACAGCAACAGCTCCAAGCAATAAGGTGCGTAGAGTTTTTAACATAGACGATTGGAGTTTGAGGGTAAAGCGTCATGCATTTACCTATATATGTAATATGGAGAAAAACGGACCGTCCGCAAAAGCAAGTGTGACGAAGCTGCGGCGCGCTGCCGCAACTTCGTCACACATAAAATGGTATATTACTTTTCGGGGAAGTCGAACTGTTCGAGCTTGAGCGTACCGCAGGCTTCGAGTTGGCCGACGTAGAGTTTGAAATGCTCCTGAGCCATGTGCTTGGAGAGCGATTCCTGGTCTTTCCACGTTTCGCAAATCATGAACACGTCGGGACGCGTGGCGCTTTCAAAACAGTCGTAGGCCACGTTGCCTTCGTCCTTGACGGAAGCGGCAGTAAGTGCGATGGCGGCCTGAAGGGCCTCGTCGTACTTGCCCTCATTGGCCTGGAAGAAACAGTTGAGTCTAATCATGGGTGTGTTTGTTTGGTGGTTAAACGGACGTGCGGATGGGGTGCAACCGTTAGAATAAATACGAAATCTGCACCTGGAAGGTGTTGGTCTTGTATTCGAGTTCGGCATCGGTGGACGTGCCGGAGTATTTGTCGCCGAGGATGCCCTTGCCGGCCTTGCCGAGCGCAAAGTTGTAACCCACGCCGGCTTCGAGGTGGCCGAGGAGACGCACGCCGGCACCGATGTTCCAAGTGGTGTTGAGATTATTGCGGCTGAAGTTGTTGCCCGAACCGAAGTTGCTCCAGTTCATGTTCTGAAGGGCGAAGCCGAACTGCGGACCCGTGGCCACGTAGATGCCGGCCTTGCTGCCAAGGCCGATGTTGTAGCGGAGGTTTACGGGAATCTCCAGCGTACGGTATTTCTTCGTTTCGGTAGTGGCGGTGCCGTTGGTGTTTTCGGCAGACATGTAGAGGTTGCGTTCGGAATATTCGAGAGCAGCGTCAACGCCAATGCCGAGTGCGCTGTTGAAAGCCACTTTCGGACCCACGAACCATCCGGCACGGTTGTCGGACGAAAGGTTACCCTGGAAATTCTTCGTGGTGTACTTGAGCTTGGTGAGGTTCAGACCGGCGGTGATACCGTAGCTGAAGGTTTGTGCACTTGCCGTAGCGGCAAAGGCGAGCGTCAGCGCAAAGGCGGCGCAAAGCGTAGCTAATTTCTTCATGTGTTGTGTATCAATAGTTTTTTGTGTATCAATAGTTTGTCTTCAGAAGGGGAAGAAGAGCGGAATGACCAATATGGCCACAATGCCCATGACTATCTGCAGCGGGAGTCCCACCTTCACGTAGTCCATAAAGTTGTAGTGGCCGGCATTCATCACCATCGCATTCGGCGGTGTGCAGATGGGAGTGGCGAAGCACGCGCTGGCAGCCACGGCAGCCGTCATCATGAAGGGAGCGGGCGAAACGCCAAGCTGCTCGGCTGCGGCCCATGCTATGGGAGCCACGAGGATGGCGGTGGCAGAGTTGCTGATGAAGGTGCTGAGCACGGAGGTGACAATATACACGCCGGCCATGGCGGCAATGGGACCGTAAGCGCGCAGACTTTCCACGAGGGTGGTAGCTATCCATGCCGAGATGCCCGTTTTGGACAGGGCCGTCGACATGGGCATCATGGCGGCAATGAGCACAATGCTCTCCCAACCTATCATCTTGTAGGCCGCGTCGACACTTCTCACGCAGCGCGTAAGCACCATGAGCAAGCCGGCTATAATCACGGCGGCTACAGGTTTTATGCCGAGCTGGTCGGCAAACACCATCACAATCACCATAACGGTCATCAGCGCTGCGGCAAGCGGGGCTTTGTGGTCGAGTGCCACGCTTTCCTCGTCTTCGCTCGGCGAGCCAATGACAATCCATTCGCGGTTTTTCTTTGCCATGCTGGAGATGCCTTTCCATGTGCCGTGAACGAGAAGCATGTCGCCGCTCTTTACGGGAGCATCGAGCACATCCTCAAAGATATATTTCCCACTGCGCTTCACGGCGAGCACGTTCACATTGAAACGCTCGTGGAAATTGGCGGCGCGCAACGGGCGGTTGACGAGGGCTGAGTCGGGGGCGACGAGCACTTCGGCAAGGCCTATTTCGTAGAAGTCGAGCTTGGCCTTTCCTTCGCGTTCCGCATCTTCGTGCACCTTGAGGTGGCAGTCGGAAGCGAAGCGGTCCACGCTTTCGCGCTTGCCGAGAACGTAGAGCGTGTCGTCGCCGTGGAACACTGTGGTGGCGTCGACAACTTCCTGTATGTGCGGACTGAACACGGTGAGATTGGCACGGCGCACGTCGAGTATGGTCACTCCGTAGCGCTGGCGCACTTCAAGTTCGCCCACGGTGTGTCCCTCCATCATTTTGCTCCCTTCTGAAGGAGTGAGGCGGAACACGAGGTCGTTGATATGGTATTCGTGGAGCAGCTGCTCCAACGACTGGTCCTGTTTGCCGGCTTCTCCGTCCTCTTTGTTTCCGAGGAAGAAGCGGCACAGGGGATAAAGCAAGAGAAGGCCCACGCCAAGGCAGATGAGGCCGATGGGAAGGAATTCGAAGAATCCGAAACCGGGTTTGCCGTTGTCGCGGAGATATCCGTCGACAATGAGGTTGGGCGGAGTTCCTATGAGGGTAAGTATGCCACCCATGGAACTGGCGAAGGCAAGAGGCATCATCAGTTTTGACGGACTCGTCCCGGCACTCTTTGCCATGGCAAGGATAATGGGCAGCAGCAGCGCAACAGTGCCCGTGTTGCTGACGAAGGCCGCTACTGTGGCGGTGACGAGCATGACGAGGAAGAAGAGTTTCTTCTCGTTGGTTCCCGCCAGTTTCAGAAGGCGGCCGCTGATGGTCTTTGCCAGTCCGGTCTGGAACACGGCGCCGCCGACCACAAAGAGTCCGATCATCATCACCACTGCCGAGTTTGAAAAACCTGCGAGTGCTTCCGAGGGGGTAAGCACGTTGGTGACGAGCAACATGGCCAGCGAGCAGAGTGCAACAATGTCGGAGCGCACCTTGTCGGCAATGAAGGCCACGATAGCGAGTACAAAGGTAGCCACAACTATGCAGACTTGCCCTGTAGGGGAGGCCAGGAATTCGGCCGCGTGGTTGAGGATTTCCATGATAAGTAAGGTTTAGGGTTAGATTCAGGGGCCGTTCTCGCACGCATTCCTTATTTATAAGCATGGTGAGAATGGAGGGGGAAAACGGCAAAATGTGCACAGCTACTTCGCTTTCCCTTGCAAAGTGCTATGTATCAAGGGCGAAAATATGCAATAGTTTGGTAACGGCAAAGAGTTTGCGAATAAATCTTAACTTTGCGGCCGGCTTCGCTGCCTTTCGCGCATTTTCCGGCACGGGTGAGCGGAGCGTTTCTTAAAAATAAAGCCAGTCAATAAAGCCAGTCTGTCGTTATGCAAAAGTCAAATGCTTCGCGCAACCACAATCCGTTTGCCTGGAAGGCACGGGCGGAACACAAAGGGAAAAAGCCTTCGGGCAAGCGGGTGGGAAAGTCAAAACCCGCCAAAGCCAACAACCAGCTGAACCGAAGGGTGAAGTAAAAACAAAGAAGGGTGAAGTAAAAACAAAAGAATAGCTTGGTACAATTCCATGTTCAGGGATTGTACCAAGCTATTTCAGTATTGCTTATGGATCTGTTCAAAGCGTGAGCACAACGCTGCGCACCACTCTTCCGCTCTGCATGCGCACCACGTAGCTGCCGGAAAGGGGAAGCGACAGCTGTGCTGCTCCGCTGCACGTTTGCTGGCAGACGAGGCGTCCGTCGGAGGTGTAAACCCACACGCGGTCGGCATTGCTGATGCCGATGAGGTTGCGGCCGCACACTTTTGCTGTGGGCACGGTGGCAGACGAAGCTTCGTCAATGCTTTCGGGAATGTCGCCCATTCCGTCGGGCTCCTCGGCCGTGCCGCGGTCCATAGTGGAAAGCGTAAGGTCGGCAGGCGTGGTGTCGTCGGGAAGGGAAGCCTGCTCGCTGCGGGGAATGCGCGTCCACACTACGGGCGAACAAGTGTGAAGGTCGGTCGATACGGCACGTACTCCCACGTAGACATTGTCGTCGGCATCGGAGAACGTGATGTGGGGCACGAGTGCTGCCCACGAGGCGGTGCGCATCACTTCGGCCACACGGCCGCTTTCGCCGTGGCGGACAAACACTTCGAAGTGGTGCACGTTGGCTTCGTCGTTGGAAAGCATTTGCCAGTCGGCACGTTTGCCTTCCTTTGCGGCAACGTTCCATGCCAGCTTCACACTGAGGGAGGTTTTTGTTTCTTCACGCACTTCGGCCACTACGTCCGACACGGGCGATGTGGCACTGCGGGCGCCGTCGTCGAGGAGAAGTTTTCCAACGAGCACGTTGCACTCCTCTCCCCCACCCTTCACGCGAAGGGCAATGCGGTCTATCACGTCGCCTTGGGCAATGCCGGCAAGAGGAATTTCCTTTTCTTCCCACGCCAGGCCCTGTACGTTACCCACGGCATATTCTTTCCACTGCGTGCTGCCCTTGAGGCGGAGCAACAGACTGAGATTGGAGGGATTGGAACCTGCGAGTCCCGTTTTCACGGCAAGGTGTGCCGTAGGCTGTGCGGCAGCGGTGAGCGCGGTTTTGTAGAGTACAATGTCGGAACCTTCTGCGGTGGCCGTGCCTTTCAAGCTCAGACAGGAGCCGCCGGTGTAAGCGTCGAGATGGGAAAATTCGGGTTGCACGTCGGTAGACACTTGGTCGGTGCCGCTCTTCAGCACGAGCCAACGGTAAGTGGGCACGTAGTCCTGCATGCTGAGGTTGGTCCAGGCGCCGGCTGTGCGTTTGCCTTTATAGGCATAAACGGCTCCGTTGCCGAGATTGAAGTGGGTGACGAAAGGAAGAGGGCCTTGTATGGCGGAACGTTCGGGAATGAATTCGGCCAGTCCGCAGAAAGTGGAAAGGGGTGCTTTGCCGTCGGCGGTAGTTTGCCAGTTGTTGCCGGTAGAAGAGGGTTCGGGACGGTCGGCGGGGTTGCGGTTGCCGCCAGAGAAGCCGCGCTCGAGCAGCCGCTGGTAGTTGTCCTGGAATGCTACGCTGGTGCTGCCCTCGTTGCGTCCCCAGAACCACGTAGCTCCGTGTTCGCCCCAAAGGCAAAGGCCGCAGTGGGTAAGGTAGGCTATGTCGTCCTCGTCGTCGTAGTCGCGCACGCTGAGCATGTCCCACGAGCGGTCCATGGTGAGGATGTGTACGCCGGCATAGAGCCCTTCGGAGGTGCCCATAAGCTGCTCGGCGATCATGGCCGAACCGAACATTTCGGGCGAAAAGTCGCCGTCGGCATAGTTGAGCATGAGGTCGGTGGTCTTTCCTTTGGCCGTGGAACCGAAGATGGCTTCGCTCTCGCTGGGAAGGAGGGCGGTGTTGGAGGTGTACATGGCCACGTGGAAGTTGTCGAAACCTACGCGCGCGGCTTCCTTATATAGTGCTTTGTGGAAAGCCACAACGGAGTCTTTCTTGTAGTGGTCGTCTTCCCAGTTGAAGTTGATGCCGTCGTGACCGAAGTAGAGCAGTGCATTGATGAGGGGCTTGACGTAGCGGAAGGAGCCGTCGGCGTTGGTGGTGGTGCAAAACTTCACCCAAGCGTCGTCGCCCACGTTCCAGCTTTCGAAAAACTCCATACCGGAAAGCATGTCGGTGCCGTTGCGGTGGGCAGCGTCGACCCATGCGGCGGGAGCCTGGAAGAAACTGTGGTTCCAGGCGCCGTAGAGATTGGTGTACTGCCACATGGAGAAGCAGTCGGTGTTGAACTTGCCGTTGGGGAATCCGCCCTCCTTGTTTTCCTCTGTGGCACAGGGGAAGTTGAGCCAAAGTTCGCGCTGGTCATATACTTTGTCTACCAAATGGTCGGCGCGGTCAAGTATGGGGGCTTTGGCCACGTGCGAACGGATGAAAGCGATGTCGGTAGGCAGATAGCCGGCAGCGGCAAACTCGGCATCGGTGGGCACAGTGTGTCCGTTCTCAAGGGCTTTGGCAAAAAGCTCGAGCATCGTTTCGGGTGTATAGGGCGAAAAGTCGTAGAGACTGCTGGTGGTTGCTACGTTCTGCGTCACGCTGCCTTCGTCTGCCTCAGCGGAGCGTTGGGGCTGTGCGGCAAAGAGGGTGAGCGAAACGGCTGAGAGAAACAGCAACGCCATGCGGCGTAGGGAATGTCGGGACGGGCGATTGGATAACATATAGAAGTATCTGTTTTCGTGTGTTGAAAGTCCAAAGATACGATGTTCGGAGCAAAATTCTGTGCAACGTGCCGAAAATTTGCGTTGGGCCGTGCGTTCTTTGCGGCCTTGAGCCATGAAGTTATGTGCCGCAGAGAAAGATTTTAGGCACGCAAAGGGGTAATTTTTCGGCATTGCGTGGTGAGAATTTCTTCATTGAACGGTGCAATAGGGGTAATAATTGTTCAAGATGGATAGCAAAAGGCGGGATTTTTGCTAAAA
>CAVCAV010000051.1:0-15442 GCA_963600165.1 Christensenella sp. UBA1685
GCCTGGAGCTTATGCCCATCGCTTAGAAGGGGAGGTCGTCTGCTGCGCCCTCTGTGGGAGCGGCGGGTGCGGCAGGAGCGGCAGCCGTGGGGCTGGGAATGGCAGCGGCAGCGGGAGCCTGTGCGGCAGGAGTACCTGCAACGGCAGCGCCGGGCACAGCGGGTGCCACGCGCCAAGCACGGATGTCGTTGAACCAACGGCCGTTCCACTCGTGTGCGTCGATGTCGAACGACACGGTCACTTCGTCGCCTACCTTTATGTTGAATTCGCGCAAGCGGTCCTCACCGAATACGGTGAACACGCACTTCTTCGGGTACTGTTCGTGGGTTTCTATCACGAAATCCTGAGACTTCCATGTGTTGCCGGTACGCTGCGACTGTCCGCCGCGGGGTTCGCCGGCGTGGATGATTTTTCCTGTAAGTTCCATATCGTATTTCTTCTGTTTGAAGGTGATTATTAAGCTAATGTAAGGCAAGGTCTGCGCCGTTCCTCCGCATTCCCTGCCGCTTCCGCCGCGGAAAAAACGCGGAGCGAGCAATGGCCGCATGCGGGAAAAGCGGCTGTCTTTTGCGGGGCGAAATTACGATTTTCTTTTTTACCATAACCCTTTTTTGAAGCGCAAAACCATAGCAACAATGTTTTTTTGAGTAAATTTGCCCTCAGTTATTGTCCCCCATCCCGCCCCTTTCGCGGAGCGTTTTCACCTTCGGGACAAAGCCGTTTGCCCATCGCGGCAGCGCACTCCTCAAGCAACCACGAAACCAAGGCACTTCTTCCCCACCCTTCACGCGGGGACGCCGCTTCCCCACCGCCCGCACGGCGCAGGAGAAGGGCGCACAAGAAGCCATCAAGCAACAAGCCACATGAAATTCGTAATCTCAAGTACCAAACTCTCTTCCCATCTGCTCACCCTCGGCAGAATCATTGCCCAAAAGAACAGCATGCCCATCCTCAACTGCTTCTGCTTCGACATCAAAGGCGGAACACTTGAAATCACGGCATCCGACAACGATTCAACCCTCACCACAAACCTTGAGCTTATAGAGAGCGAAGAAGACATCCGCTTTGCCGTCAACGCAAAGACGCTCCAAGATGCCATAAAGGAAATCCCCGAACAGCCTCTCGACATCTTCGTAAACACGGCAAACTTCGAGATTACCATCGCCTACCAGAACGGACAGTACAAACTCACCGGACAAAGCGCCGAGGACTATCCCGTACCCGTTTTCGACAAGGCCGACGAAATAGAAGTGGAGATGAGCGTCAGCAGCCTGCTCCGCGGCATTTCGCGCGCCATCGTGGCCGCCGCCGTCGACACCAGCCGTCCGCAGCTCAACGCCGTTTGCTTCGACGTGCGCAAGGACACGCTCTCCATGGTAGCCAGCAACGGCAACCAGCTCGCCCTCACCAGCGTCAACAACCTCAGCGAGCCCGACGGCGAGGGCATCTTCCTCCTCGCCTCACGTCCCGCATCCATCCTCAAGGGAATCCTCAGCAAAGAAAGCGGCATCGTGCACATGCACTTCGGACAGCGCGGAGCCACTTTCGAGACCACTGAATACACCTTCACCTCGCGCCTCGTGGAAGGACGCTACCCCAACTACCGCAGCGTAATCCCCACGGCCAACCCCATCTTCTTCAGCGTGAACCGCACGTCCATCGTCAGCGTTTTGCGCCGTGTGCTCATCTTCGCCAACCCCCAGGCCGTCATCGTAAAGATGCGCATCGAGCCCAACTCCATCAACATCTCCACACAAGACATGGACTTCGGCATGTCGGCAGAGGAAAACCTCCTTTGCGACTACAGCGGACAGACCATGCGCATTGCTTTCCGCGGAGACTCGCTGATGAACATGATTCAAAACTTCGAAACGGACGACATCACCTTCAAAGTGTCCGACCCCAGCCGTGCAGCGCTCATCGTGCCCACAGAAAAGGACGAGAAGGAAGACGTGCTCATGCTGCTCATGCCCTCCGTATTCAACGACTAACGGGAGGCTGCCACCGCAAAGGCCATCCCGTCCATTCCGAAAGGGTGGTTGCAAGCCTTCATGCTGCAGCCACCCTTCAACATTACTTTCCACAAACACCAATCACCGACACGCGGCTCTTTTCCACCTCAAAAACTCCGCCACCCATTATTATATATACGCGCGCGAAGCAAACGGCAGGAAGAATACCGCATCCAGCACAACGACTACTGCATTCCACAAGAATGAAACTCCATCTCGAACGCCCCATCATATTCTTCGACATAGAAGCAACCGGACTCAACATAGCCTCAGACCGCATCGTTGAACTTTCCTACATCAAATGCATGCCCGACGGCACCGAACACGCCGTCACACAGCGTTTCAACCCCGGCATACACATCACCGAAGAAGCTTCACAGGTCAACGGCATTACCGATGCCGACGTGGCCGACTGCCCCTCCTTCAAAGACGAAGCGCCCCGCATTGCCGCAGAGTTCGAGAACTGCGACTTCGCCGGCTACAACTCCAACCACTTCGACATCCCCCTTCTCGTAGAAGAATTCATCCGCGCAGGCATCAATTTCGACATCACAGGAGCGCGCCTCATCGACGTGCAGACCATTTTCCACAAGATGGAGAAGCGCGACCTCACCGCCGCCTACAAGTTCTACTGCCAAAAGGACCTCACCGAAGCACACACGGCCGAAGCCGACACGCGCGCCACGCTTGAAGTGCTTGAGTCGCAACTCGACCGCTACGCCGACTCGCTCGAAAACAGCATCCCCTTCCTCGCCGAATACACCCGACGCAACCGCAACGTCGACCTCGCCGGACGCATCGTACTCAACGAGCAAGGCATAGAGACCATCAACTTCGGGAAATACCGCGGACGTCCCGTGGCAGAAGTGCTGCGCCGCGACCCCGCCTACTTCCGATGGATTCAGCAAGGCGACTTCACGCAAAACACCAAGCAGGCGTTCATGCGCATCAAGCTCCGCGAGAACTTGTAGCTCGCAGTTTTGCTTTTGAACAAGCCAAGCGCAACAGCCGCCGCAAAAGTCACCACATCGTCCCCTCCACGTACAACTCCGTACCCCCATATTCCACAAACCTATGGAACTCCCCTTTCTGAAAGGCAAACACATCGTACTCGGAATCACCGGAAGCATAGCAGCCTACAAGGCATGCACACTCATCCGCCTCATGGTGAAAGCCGGCGCCGAAGTGCAGGTGGTCATCACCCCCGCAGGAAAAGAATTCATCACCCCCGTCACGCTCTCTGCCTTGACGGGCAAACCCGTCGTATCGGAATTCTTCGCACAGCGCGACGGATCGTGGCACAGCCACGTCGACCTCGGACTCTGGGCCGACGCCATGATTGTGGCACCCGCCACAGCCTCCACCATCGGCAAGATGGCCCACGGCATTGCCGACAACATGCTCATCACCACCTACCTCTCCATGAAGGCCCCCGTCTTCGTGGCACCGGCCATGGACCTCGACATGTTCCGACACCCCGCCACACAACAGAACCTCCACATCCTCCAAACCTACGGCAACCACATCATCGAACCCGCCGAGGGTGAACTCGCGAGCCACCTCGTGGGAAAAGGACGCATGGAGGAACCCGAAAACATCGCCGAGGTTCTCAACGCCTTCTTCCGTGAAGAGAGCACGCCGTCCGACGAAACGGGAAAAGCAAGCCTTCTCAAGGGAAAAGAAATACTCATCACCGCCGGCCCCACCCACGAAAACATCGACGCCGTGAGGTTTATCGGCAACTATTCCTCAGGAAAAATGGGCTACGCACTGGCAGAAGCCTGCGCCGAACGGGGAGCTGCGGTGAAACTCATATCAGGTCCCGTCAACCTCACCGCCCGCCATCCCGGAATAGAAACCATCCACGTGAAGACGGCAGCCGAGATGTACGAGGCCGCCACGAGCCGTTTCCCCTCAGCACACGCTGCCATCCTCTGTGCGGCAGTGGCCGACTTCACGCCCGAAACTGTCAGCTCCACCAAGATCAAGCGCGAGACCACAGGCGAATGGACCATCCGCCTCAAGCCTACGCACGACATTGCCGCAGAACTCGGCCGCCGCAAGACATCCGCGCAGCGCCTCGTGGGATTTGCCCTCGAAACCGACCACGAAGCCGAGCACGCCACCGACAAGCTGCGCCGCAAGAACCTCGACTTCATCGTGCTCAACTCCTTGCGCGACGAGGGCGCCGGCTTCGCCTGCGACACCAACAAGATTACCATTCTCTCGCCCGACGGCACGTCGCAAGCCTTCCCGCTCAAGACGAAAGCCGAAGTGGCAAACGACATCATAGACCGCTTATGCTCCATACTCTAAGCCACGCCCTGCACACAAGCCGGCACCTCCTTGCCGCGGCAACGCTTCTCCTGCTCACACCCCTTACCCTCCGTGCGCAGGAACTCAATGCACGCGTAAGCATCAACCACCAGCAAATCCAGGGCACAAGCACCAGCATATTCGAAACGCTCGAAACGTCGCTCACGCAGCTCATCAACGAGCGGCAGTGGACCAACATGCAGTTCAAGCCCAACGAACGCATCAGCTGCACGTTCAACATCACGGTGAAGAAGTATACCGCCGACACCAACGCCTTTGAATGCGCCCTCATGGTGCAGGCCACGCGCCCCGTCTACGGTTCCAACTACACCACCACTACCTTCGCTTTCAACGACACCGAGTTCAACTTCAACTACCAGGAGTACGACCAGCTCGAGTTCCGCCCCGACGTCATCGACAACAACCTCACCGCCGTCATCGGCTACTACGTCTACCTCATTCTCGGCTTCGACATGGACAGCATGGCGCAGCTCGGAGGCACGGAAATGCTTACCACGGCGCAGACCATCGTCACCAACGCACAGGGCTTGCAGGCAAAAGGCTGGAAAGCCTTCGACAGCAGCAAGAACCGCTACGCCATCATCACAGACCTCCTCGACAACAGCATGGAACCCTTCCGGAAAATGCAATACGCCTACTACCGCCAGGGACTCGACGTGATGAGCGAAAATGTAGAGCGCGGACGCGCCGGCATCACCGAGGCCATGGGTATGCTCAAGCAAGCTCGCGAAAACAAGTCGCTCAGCATGCTCCCGCAAATATTCACCGAATACAAACGCGACGAGCTCGTCAGCATCTACAAAGGCCACGGCGCCGCAAAAGAGAAGCAGCAAATCACCGAAACGCTCAGCCGCATCAATGCCTCGCAGAACGCCTACTGGAGACAAATCAGCCAGTGACGCACCCGCGGCAACGCGTCCACGCCAAGCCACGCCCTACGCACAACACCCATTCCACATGCCACAGAAAGCCACATCTTCCCTACCCTCATACGGACTCACACACCTACATATCTCACACTACGCGCTGATTGAGGAACTCGACATCGACTTCGCGTCGGGATTTTCCGTCATCACGGGCGAAACGGGTGCGGGAAAGAGCATCATGCTCGGAGCCCTCGGACTTCTGCTCGGCAACCGCGCCGACGCAAAAGCCATACAGCCCGGCCAAAAGAAATGCTGCGTGGAAGGCACGTTCTGCATAGAGGGAATCGGACTGGAACCCTTCTTCGCCGCCAACGACATCGACTACGACGCCACGGAATGCATCATCCGCCGCGAAGTGACGCAGACCGGAAAGAGCCGCTCCTTCATCAACGACACGCCCGTGCCCGCCGCCAAACTGAAAGAGGTCGGCGCGCTGCTCATCGACATTCATTCGCAACACCAGAACCTGCTCATCCGTAGGGAGAACTTTCTCATCGACACGCTCGACGTGATGGCGCAGCAGCCCAACCTTCCCAGTGCCTACAAATGCCTTTACGGCCAGTGCCGCAACGCACAGCACGTGCTCAACGAACTGCAGCAGCGCAAGGCGCAAGGCGAAACGGACCGCGAGTACATGGAGTTTCAGCTCAAGCAGCTCGACGATGCCGCCCTCGCGCCCGACGAGCAGGGCGAGCTCGAACAGGAACAGCAGCTCCTGGCTCATGCCGAGGACATCAAGGCCGCCTTTTTTGCCGCGCACCAATGTTTCGAAAGCGAGGAGGCAGACCTTTGCCGCAGTCTGCGGAAGGCTGCCGAGAGTCTGCGCTCGATAGAAGAGAGTTATGCCGAAGCCGGCAATTGGGCCGCACGCATCGAAAGCGCATGTATAGAACTTGAAGACGTAGACGGCGAACTCGACCGCGAAGGACAAAGCGTGGAGTACGACCCCCAACGCCTCGAGCAAGTGGAAAGCCGGCTCAACACCATCTACGAGCTGGAGCAGAAACACCGTGTGGACTCCGTGGCCGAACTCCTTGCGATTGCCGAAAACCTGAGGCAGAAAATTGCCGCCATAGAGAACGTCGACGAAGACATCCGCCGCCAAGCGGAAGAAGTGGACCGCCTCGTGGCCCTTCGCACCAAGGCCGCCGCCGAACTCACGGCCTCCCGCCAAACTGCCGCCGAGGTCATGCGAAAAGAACTTACCGAAGCGCTCCAACTCCTCGGCATGCCCCACGTGGTCATAGACATCCGCATCACGCCACGCACAGAGCCCGACGCCTCGGGAGCCGATGCTGTGACGTTCCTCTTTTCCGCCAACAAGAACATGCCGCCCCAGGACGTCAGCCAAATAGCTTCCGGCGGCGAAATAGCCCGCCTTATGCTTTCGCTCAAGGCCCTTATCGCCAAGCGTACGAATCTTCCCACCATTGTCTTTGATGAAATAGACACCGGCGTATCCGGCACGATGGCCGACCGTATGGCTCACGTCATGAAGCAGATTGCTGACCACTGTCAGGTCATCTGCATCACCCACCTGCCTCAGATTGCCGCCTTCGGCGCACACCACTACCGCGTCTACAAGGAAGACACCGCCGAGGGCACACGCAGCCACATCGTGCAGATATCTCCTGAAGAGCGCATCACCGAAATTGCCCACATGCTCTCGGGCGCTGAAATCACCGACGCTGCCATCAGCAACGCCAAGGCTCTCCTTGCGCAGCACGACTCATTATAACACAACAAGAAGGCTTTCCCCGCCTGACATATCCTATAGAATGAACACACGAATCGCAAAATACATGCTGGCCGCCGCACTCCTTGCCGCCGCGCCGGCACCCTTTCTCTCCGCTCCCGCAGCCGCTTCCGCCATCAACAAACAGGCGGACAGCTACAAGGCCATGCTCAACGTTTTTGTCTACGACGCCGACAACAAGCTGCTCGGTTCGGGCACGGGTTTCTTCATCTCCGCCGAAGGCCATGCCATCAGCCAGTACGCACTCTTCCGCAACGCCGCACGCGCTGAGGTGATAGACTGCAAGGGACAGCGCTACGAGGTGAGCCGCATACTCGGTGCCAGCGACAGCTACGACCTCGTGAAGTTCAGCGTGACGGGTGTGAAGAAATGCGACTTCTTCCGCGTGACGACCGACTCCGTTGCGCGCGGCACACAGCTTAATCTTGCACAATACTCCACGGCAAAGAAAACTCCCGTAACGCCAGCCAGCGTGACGAGCCTTGAAAACTACGGCAGCTATAAATATTACGGCATAAGCTCCGCAAATGAGAAAGAAAACTGGGCACGTCCTTTGATTGACGAGCAAGGAAACGTGGTGGCCGTAAGCCAGCGCAACGTGGGCAAGCAAGCCCAAACGTCCTACGCCATTGACGCGCGTTTCATCAACGAGCTTACTATCAAACCCTACTCAGCCCTTAGCCGCGACCTCAGTGCCATAAAAATAGCCAAGGCACTTCCCGCCAGCCCCAAGGAAGCCATCAACTACATCTATATGCTTCCTACGTCCGACTCGGCAGCGGTCCACACGGCTTACGCAGACTTTATCAACGCTTACCCCGACTTGGCCGACGGCTACATTGGCCGTGCCGCCTTGCTTTGCGCTGACGGAAACTATGCGGCAGCCGATGCCGACGTGCAGACGGCCCTTTCCAAGGCGCAGGGAGCTTCTGCCAACGACTCGCTCACTACTGTCGACGGCGTGCATTTCCAGTACAGCAACATGATGTACCGCACACTCGCCCAAGACCCCGAGTCGAAGGCCAAAGCAGCCGGTTGGAGTTTTGAGAAGGCTTGTGCCGAGGCCGAAGCAGCCTATGCCGCCAAGCCCTATATGCTTTATGTGGACCAACAGGGAAAGTGTCTCTTTGCCCAAAAGAAATATGCCGAGGCCTACGAAAAGTTCAAGCAGACCGCAGACGACAAGCAGTACGCCTCAAGCGAGAGTTTCTACTGCGCCGCCCGTTCGCTTGAGTTGGCCGGCGGCGACTCCACCGTCGTATTGGCCTTGCTCGACAGTGCCGTGGCCTACATTCCCCAACCCGTCAACGCGCGCTATGCCCAATATTATTTGGAACGTTCACAGCGCCTCATCCGCATGAACCGCTTCCGCGACGCCGTGAAAGACTACAACGAATACCAGAAAGCCGTGGGAGCGAAAAATCTCTCGGACCAGTTCTATTATCTCCGCTACCAGGCCGAGATGGAGGCGCACATGTATCAGCAGGCCATCGACGACATCCACACGGCCATAGCCCATTCTTCCACGCCCCTCGTTTACCGTCTGGAGGAAGCCTATGCGTTGCTCCGCGTCAGCGAGTTCCAGCGCGCCATCGAGTGTGCCCAGGCCTTGTTGAAGGAACTTCCCGAAAATCCCGACTGCTACAAAATCGTCGGCATATCCTACGGTGAGTTGGGCAAGAAGGCTCTTGCGCAGCAGAACCTTCAGAAGGCGAAATCGCTCGGCGACGACACGGTCGACACGTTTATCCAAAAGTACAAATAAGCCGCTTTCGGCATTTTTCCCCTATCCTCGCCGAAACCTCTGTATATGCACACGAAACACATCACCCTTCTTCTCGCATTTGCCCTTTTCTCGCTCTGCGCCGCAGCACAACGCCTCAGCACGAGAACCACGCTGCTTGACCAGGACCGCAAGACCGGCGGATTTTCCACCGACAGCGTAGAAAAGACCGACGTGCCGGAAGGAATATACGCCTGGCACATCAACCGGCGCTTCGGCGACATCACGCCGGCCCGCTACGACACGGTGCCCCACATGTTCCAAAACGAGGTGTTCACCTCCGGACTCACCGGGCACTACAACTATACGGGAAATGCCGGCGCGCCGCGCATCAGCCGCCACTTTGCCGAGCAAAGTCCGAGCATGATGCAGAATCCGTTCATCTTTCTTCTTCCGTACGACTACTTTGTGAAAACGGAAGAAGACCTTCTCTTCACCAACACCAAGTCGCCTTTCACGAACATCACCTACCACGAGTGCGGCAACAAGCAGAACGGCGAAGACCGCCTGCGTGCGCTTTTCTCCGTGAATGCCGGAAAGAAACTCGGCTTCGGTTTCAAGGCCGACTATCTCTACGGACGCGGCTACTACACGGGACAGTCCACCGCCCACTTCGACGGCACGCTCTTCTCCTCCTATCTCTCGGACAACTACCAGCTTCACGCTTTCTACTCCATCAAGCAGCTGAAGAACCGCGAGAACGGCGGTGTGGAAAACGACGACTACGTGACGCGCCCGGAGAGTTTTCCTACGAAATACGGCACGGCCGACATGCCCATCAACCTTGACAAGGCGTGGAACAAGATGAAGAACAACACCTTCTTCCTCACTCACCGCTACAACGTGGGCTTCCACCGCTTCCGCGACAAGCAGGGCCGCACCTACACCCGCGAGCAGATGGACCGCCTCTTCCCCACCGACAGCGCGAAGAAGCAAACTACTGCCGCCAAGCCCCTTGCTGCCGACTCCACCAAAGCCCTTGCCGCCACCGACTCCACAGGAACCACGCCCCGTGTGCCGCGCATGCCGAAGGAATCCGCCGCCGACCGCGCAGAAGCCCAGAAGGAAAAAAAGGATTCGTTGGGAATCTACGAGGAATTCGTGCCCGTCACCAGCTTCATACACACGATGAAGATTTCAGGCAGTTCGCGCACCTTCACCTCCAACACGCGCAACAACGAAACCACGCCCGGCTACTTCAACGACTTCTACCTTCCCGGCGACTCCGCCCGCGACAACACGGAAGCCCTCAGCGTGGAAAACACCCTTGCCCTGGAGATGCACGAAGGCCTGAACAAATGGATGAAGATGGGTTTCCGCCTGTTTGCCAAGCATGAGTTCGACCGTTTCCGCCTGCCCGACGAAAACCGCCGCGTGAAAAACTACGTGGAGAACTACTTAAACCTCGGCGCACAGATTCTCAGCGAGCAGAACCGCATTGTCCGCTACAACGTGCTCGGCGAACTGCGCACAAGCGGCAAGGAGTGGGGAGAGTTCAACGTGGAAGGAAACGCTTCGCTCAACATTCCTCTCCGCAAGGACACGCTGCGTTTTGCTTTCCACGGTTTCGTACGCAACGAGAAGCCTTCGTTCTACTACCGCCACTATCACGGCCGCAACGCCTGGTGGGACAACACGGATCTCAACAAAGTGTTCCGCGCCCGCGTGGGAGCCACGCTGAGCTACGGCACAACGAGCTTGAGCGCCACGCTCGAGAACGTGCAGAACCAGATATACTTTGCCGAAACGCTCACGCCTGCCGAAAGCACCGACGGTTATGCGCGCTACACCCACGGAGTGAACGTGGCCCAGGCTTCGAAGAATGCGCAGCTCATTGCCCTCACGCTGAACGAGAACCTCCACTGGGGCGTTTTCCATTGGGACACGGAGCTCACCTACCAGACTTCCACCAACCAGGACGTGCTTCCGGTGCCCGCCTTCACGGGCTACACGAACTTGTACCTTCAGTTCCGCATAGCCAAAGTGCTCCTGACGGAACTGGGTGCCGACTGCCGCTACTTCACGAGCTACAATGCGCCCGCCTACTCCCCCATCATCGGCCAATATGCCGTTCAGGACAAGACGTACGCCACGAAAGTGGGCAACTACCCCATTGTGAACGCCTACGTGAACTTCCACCTCAAGCGCACCCGCTTCTACGTGATGGCCTCGCACGTGAACTATTCCTCGGGCTCGGGCAAGCCTTTCCTTGTGCCGCACTATCCCGTCAACCGCATGGTGCTCCGCCTCGGTCTCTCGTGGAACTTCATCAACTGATGCCGCAAAGCCATCGCCATCCCCCGCCCTCGCATTTCCGCCGGGCATAAAGAAAAAGAGTCATCCCTCCGCCGCAGCAGAGTGATGACTCTTTTTTTGATGATAAAGCATACCCATTATCAAATTGGGGAGACGATGGAATATTGATGGGAGAATAAAACCATCAAAACAGATAAAACGAGGCTACGCCTTTTAAGGAAAACAACAGACAAAACGGACAAAACAAAAGGCAAAGCCTTTATGGGGCATTAAAGGCGCATGAAAGCGAAGCCCCGTTTTATAAGTTTTGAACGTTTTATTTTCTTCCTAAAAGGCGTAGCCTATTTTTTGATTATTCTCTTTGCTGATAATTGGTCCAAGCTTTCTGTCGCTCCGACCTTACTCCCAACCGAGGGCACTTGCGCCGAGCACGGCGGCTTCGCTGCCGTTGAGCGAGGAGATGAGGAGTTTTGCTTTTCCGCGGAAGATGTTCAGCACGTTTTCGTCGTATGCCTTGCGGAGGGGCTTCATGAGATATTCGCCGGCCTTGGTGAGTCCGCCGAAGAAGACGAAGGCCTCGGGTGTGTTGAACGTGGCGAAGTCGGCACACGAGCGTCCGAGAAGCGTACCCGTGAAGTCAAAAATGTCGAGCGCAAGTTTGTCGCCCTTTTCAGCCGCTTTGAACACGTCGTAAGAAGTGATGGTTTCGGGGTCGACGTCGCGGAGGAGCGTTTCGCCCTCAAACTTTGCGAGCATTTCGCGTGCCGTGCGTGCCACACCCGTAGCGGAAGTGTAGGTCTCGAGACATCCGTGGCGTCCGCAGCCGCATGAGCGTCCGGCAGAAGTGTGGTCTACCACGAAGTGGCCCAGTTCGCCGGCAAAGCCGTCGCTGCCGTAAACGATGCGGCCGTCCACCACGATGCCCGAACCTACGCCGGTGCCCAAAGTGATCATGATGAAGTTTTTCATGCCGCGCGCCACGCCGTAGGTCATCTCGCCCATGGCAGCCGCATTGGCGTCGTTCGTCACGCGTACGGGAATGCCGAGCGCTTCTTCAAACTTCTGGGCCACGGGAACGATGCCTTCCCAAACGAGGTTGGCGGCATATTCAATGTTGCCCGTATAGTAGTTGCCGTTTGGTGCGCCGATGCCCATGGCACGCACGTTGTCGATGCCGCCCACCGAGTCGAGCGCGGGCTGAAGGGCCTCCACGGAAGCTTTCACGTAGTCGTCGAAGTCGGGATAGGCTTTGGTGGAAATAACAGTCTGCGACTTGATGTTGCCGCGCTGGTCCACAATGCCGAACACGGAGTTTGTGCCGCCCATGTCGAGGCCGATCACATAAGGTTTTTCAATATCGAATTCCATGAGTTATTTGATTATTAAAGTGTCTCGTTGAAGTGTCAAGGGCACGCATTGTTCTTCACGGTACAAGCGGTTAAGCTCTTGATTTGTGCCCTTTATATGGCAAAAGTACGATTAATATCCATAAGCCACGGCACGGCGCAAGCCTTTTTGCGCTTCCTTTTCAACAAAAAAGCCCTTTTCGTGCACCATCCGTGTTTTCTTTTGGAAAAAACAGCCGCGCACGCCCGCTATCTCCCCCGAAAGCTGCCTTTTGTAGCGTACGCACGGAAAATGGCGGCGCACGTGTTTGCCCAATCAAGCGGCAAGGTGTAAATTTGCTTTGCAAAACCGGCCGGCACCGTGCCGCCATGCGGTTTTGCCTTCTTTTCTCCAATCTTTTCCAAGCATGAAACATACGAACCAAAGCCTCTCCGTGGCACAACGGTGGATAATCGTCGTCGTCGGCATAGCCGTCGGCTTCGGGGCAGGCCTTATATACAACAGCGACCGCATAGCTTCCATCACCTTCAGCGACGAAGCGAAAAAAGCGCCGCGCTACGAACTGAACAAAACGCTCACCAACGAGAAGAGCGATGTGGAAGCACTCCGACCGATGGACGAAGAAATCAGCCGCTACCTCAAACGGTGGGAAATAAAGGGCGCCTCGCTCGCCATCTCCCGCAACGACTCGCTCGTCTACGCCAAAGGCTACGGATGGGCCGACGAAGAAGCGCAGACGCCCATGCAACCGGGCCACATGCTGCGCGTAGCTTCCGTTTCGAAGCTCCTCACCGCCGTGGGCATCATGAAACTGGTGGAAACAAACCGCCTCCGTCTCTCAGACCACGTGTTCGGCGCCGACGGAGTGCTCAACGACACGGCCTACACCAACGCCGTGCGCGACAAACGCCACTTCGACATCACCGTGGAGCAACTGCTGCGCCACGAGGGCGGCTTCAACAATGCTGCGGGCGACCCCATGTTCTCCACGCGCTACATCATGATGCAAAACCACCTCACCACTCCTCCCACCAACCAGGAGCTCATCCGCATTGTGCTGAAAAGGCGGCTCGGCTACACGCCCGGCACCATGCACAAGTATTCCAACTTCGGCTACATGCTCCTCTCGCAAATCATCGAGCACGTCTCGCACATGCCCTATGAGGAGTTTATGACGGAAAACGTGTTCGAACCGGCCGGATGCTACGGTTTCCACATTGCCGGCAACTACCTGAAGGACCGCCGCGAGGGAGAGGTACATTATTATATGCACGACGGCAGCGAACCCACCTACGAGTTCAACAACAGCGGCAACCAGGTGGTGAAATGCTACGGCGAAAACGACGTCCGCAGCCTTCAGGGCGCGGGCGGATGGATTGCTTCGGCTCCTGAACTCTGCCGCCTGATTGCTTCCATCGACGGTGCGCCGCAACTGAAGAACATTCTTTCCGACGAAAGCATCCGCACGATGACCACCATGATTCCCGGCCACCAGTTCGCCCTCGGCTGGAACGTGACGCCCACCGACGGCCCATGGCTGCGCACCGGAACGCTTTCGGGCACGAGCGCCAACGTTGTCCGCTTCCCCGACGGCGAGTGCTGGGTGCTCATCACGAACACGAGCACGTGGCGCGGCCACGGCTTCGCCAAGGAAAGCATTGCCGTCTTCGACCGTCTGCGAAAGAAATACGCTGCCGCCATGCCCCACCGCACGCTTTGGCCCATGAAGTAGGACGCAGCCCCGAAAGTCTGCGTTGCCGCGCAAGCGAGCTCGGGAGAGCTCGTCCCCATCGTGCGCCATCGCCGTTCAACACCATAAGACTGCAAAAATTCCAAGGCTTGAAACAAAAATTCCAAGGCTTGAAATTTAAATTCCAAGGCTTGGAATTTTTGTTTCAAAGCAGGACATTCGTTTTGAAACTGCACATTGTTGAAAATCAACCGCTTACAATTTCACAAAAGTCAAGCGTCGGAAACGCGGTCTTCCCCACTCTTCCGATTATTCCGTCTGCAGCACACGACAGCTGCGCTATTCTGCGCCCCACACACGTCCGCCACAAGCATTGAAACACGGCGGTAACCACGGCGAGGAAAGGAAAAAACTTTGCACATATCAAAAATGTTGCTAACTTTGCTTTCAAACCATTTCCGCACAGGGTCTCAGAAGCCATATGCACGGCCCGCGGACGTACCCCTAACCTATACAATGGCAAACCACGACCTTCTACATCTCAACAATATAACCCTCCCCTCATTCGCCGAGCCGCGGGGCACACTCACGCTCGTCGACCTCCTTCAGCAGAAAGAAGCACTGCCCTTCGACGTGCAGCGCATCTTTTGGATAACGGGTGTTCCCCAAGGAGCCACCCGCGGCGCACATGCCCACCAGCACTGCTGGGAAGCCCTCGTGGCCGTGAGCGGAAGCTTCAAGCTCAAAGTGAGCAACGGGCACGACGACGCGTGGACCGAAGTGGTCAACAGCCCCGACAAGGCCGTGGTGGTCCCCCCACTCGTATGGTGTGAACTCTACGACTTCGAGCCGGGCACCGTTTGCCTTTGCCTGGCCTCGGGCAACTACGACGAAGAAGGCTACCTCAAGGACTTTGACGAATTCATCGACTTCGTGAAAGACAACGACAGGTAACCCACTTTTTGAAAAACTGCGGAACAAGAATCGGAAGCAAGGAGAGACAGTCCGCCGGCCCCGCCAACAGCGGGTCGGCACATCCCAGAAGGAACATCTCTCAGGGTCTGGTTCTTGTATGCTTTTTTTAATGGAGCTGCCGGGGAATGTTTTCATTTTTGAGCAAAGGTATAAGCGTTTGTGAGGGCGCACCGCATGGGGGCGAGGTCTCCCGACCTCGCTTCGTCGCTTATTCCACTCCGTGTAGAGCGCGACGTTTCAAACGTCGCCTCCATAGAGGGTGCTCACCGCGCAAACGCTCATTTGCACATTTGCATATTTGCACATTTGCACATTCGCGAAGCGACACGTCGCCTCCATAGAGGGCGCAGGCCGCGCAAG
>CAVCAV010000052.1:0-15439 GCA_963600165.1 Christensenella sp. UBA1685
CTGTGTACGCATCCTTGCCTCGATGCCTCGCTGAGCGCCGCGCTCCAGCCCGAAGGGGAAGCTTTGCCCCACGACGGCTACAACTATCAGGCCGCAGCCGACGCCATGCCGCCCTACGAAAGCAAGGCCGTGCCGGAAACGGAAATTGACATCGCCCCCGACAGCGAACGCCTCCAACGTCTGCAGCCCTTTGCTCCGTGGGACGGCAACGACTTCCTTTCCCTCCCGCTCCTCATCAAGGCGAAGGGAAAATGTACCACCGACCACATCTCCATGGCGGGTCCGTGGCTGCGCTATCGCGGACATCTGCAAAACATTTCCCGCAACCTCCTTCTCGGTGCCGTCAATGCCTTCACGGGAGAAACGGCGAAGGTGAAGGACCAGCTCAACGGACAAACCGCCGAACCTTGGCAGGTGGCCGAACACTACCGCGACGTCTGCTCCGGCAGCGTGGTGGTGGCAGAGGACAACTACGGCGAAGGCTCCAGCCGTGAACATGCGGCCATGGAACCGCGCTTCCTCGGCGTGAAGGCCGTCATTGCCAAAAGTTTCGCCCGCATCCACGAAACGAACCTCAAGAAGCAGGGCGTGTTGGCACTGACGTTCGTCAACCCTTCCGACTATGCCCTCGTCGTAGAAGGCTCGCGCTTCAACATCCATTGCGCTTCCATCGCACCGGGGGTCACGGTCATGGTCGACGTGATACGTCCCGACGGCGTAGTCGAGCACATCGAAACGCGCCATACCTACAACGCCGCCCAAATAGGCTGGTTCAAAGCAGGCTCGGCATTGAGGGCGAAGTAAGGGCGAGAATATAAACAATATAGTTTCGGATTTGTGCGAACACGGGCTGAAGGCCCAGCACAACATAGCCCAGGGCAGGCGAAGCGACACCCTGGGTTACCGCATCCATTTTGATTGCACGCCCTGAAGGGGCAACACAATGGCTACATAAGTGCGGCTTTATTTCCGAAAATAAATACTAAACCAGACAAACTCAACACAAATGGCAAAAATACAGTTCACCGACGGCGCACTCCAAGTGCCCGACACAATAGACATCCCCTATATCGCTGGCGACGGAGTGGGGCAGGAGATAACCCCCGTCATGCAGAGCGTGGTCAATGCCGCCATGAAGAAAGCCTACGGCACGAAGCGCTCCATCAACTGGATAGAATTCCTTGCCGGAGAAAAGGCATATAAGGAAGTCGGAACGCCCCTTCCCGAAGAAACGCTCAAGGCTTTTGCCGACTATCACGTAGGCATCAAAGGTCCGCTCACCACTCCCGTGGGCGGCGGCATCCGTTCGCTCAACGTGGCCCTACGCCAGGGCCTCGACCTCTATGTGTGTCTGCGTCCCGTAAGATGGTTCAAGGGTGTGGAGTCGCCTGTGAAACATCCCGAACGTGTCAACATGGTAGTCTTCCGTGAAAACACCGAGGACATCTATGCCGGCATAGAATGGCCCTCCGCTTCGCCCGAAGCCAAGAAGTTCTACGAGTTTCTCCACGACGAGATGGGCGTGCGCAACGTGCGTTTCCCCGCCACTTCGGCTTTCGGCGTGAAACCCGTTTCCTCAGAAGGTACCGAACGTCTCGTGCGCGCTGCCTGCCAATATGCCGTACAGCAAAACCTCAACCACGTCACCCTCGTGCATAAGGGCAACATCATGAAGTTCACCGAAGGAGGTTTCAAGAATTGGGGCTATGCCCTTGCCGAAAGCGAATTCAAGGACCAGGTGCGTATGGACGACTGCATTGCCGATGCCTTCCTCCAGAATGCCCTCCTCAAGCCCGAAGCCTACGACGTGGTGGCCACGCTCAACCTCAACGGCGACTACATCTCCGACATGCTCGCTGCCCAGGTGGGCGGCATCGGCATCTCGCCGGGGGCCAACATCAACTACGAAGCCGGACGCGCCATCTTCGAAGCCACCCACGGCACGGCTCCCGATATTGCCGGAACCGACGTGGTGAACCCTTCCTCCATCATTCTCTCTTCTGCCATGATGCTCCAGCACCTCGGACTCAACGAAGCTGCCGACCTCATTCCCCAAGCTTTGGAGAAGAGCTTTGCAGAAGGAAAGGCCACTGCCGACCTCGCCCGCTTCATGCCCCAAGGCCAGGCGCTCGGCACCAAAGCCTTTGGCGACAACCTCGTAGCACACATCGAAAACCTTTAACTCCACTCCCTACACGATGGCCGACAAGAAAGAATATCTCATTTACAAGCTCTCCGACAGCATGAAGGGCTGCATCAGAATAGATGCCGACTTGTTCCGCAAACTCGACGTGAAGCGCGGCCTGCGCAACGAAGACGGCACGGGTGTGCTCGTAGGTCTCACCAACATCGGTAACGTGGTGGGCTACGAACGTACGCCAGAAGGACTCGAACCCATCGAGGGAAAACTCTTCTACCGCGGTTACGAAATAGCCGACCTCGTAGGTTCCGTGTTGGAGGAAAAGCGTTTCGGTTTTGAAGAGATAGCCTATCTTCTTCTCTCGGGCAAGCTCCCCGATGCCGAAGAACTCGCCGACTTCAAGCGTCTCCTCTTCGACGGCATGCCCCTTATGCCCAAGACCACGCTCAACATCATTGAGCTCGAGGGAACCGACATCATGAACATTCTGGCGCGCAGCGTGCTCGAGCTCTACACCTACGATGCGCGCCCCGACGACATCTCGCGCGACAACCTCATGCGCCAGAGCGTGGAGCTGGTGTCGAAGTTCCCCACCATCATCGCTTATGCCTACAACGTGCTGCGCCACAAGACGTTGGGACGCTCGCTCCACATCCGTCATCCGCAGGAAGAGTACGGCATAGCGGAGAACTTCCTTTTCATGCTCCTCGGCAACAAGTTCACCGAACTCGACGCACGCACGCTCGACTTGCTCCTCATCCTTCAGGCCGAGCATGGCGGCGGTAACAACTCCACGTTCACCGTGCGCGTCACTTCGTCCACCTGTACCGACACCTATTCGTCCATAGCCGCCGGCATCGGTTCGCTCAAAGGTCCGAAACACGGCGGCGCCAACATCCGCGTGCACGACATGCTCACGCACCTCAAGCGTGCCATCTCCGATTGGACGGACGAGGACGAGATTCTCGCTTACCTCGAATCCATAGTCCGCAAGGAAGCCTACGACAAAACGGGACTCATCTATGGCATCGGCCATGCCGTGTACACCCTTTCCGACCCGCGTGCCGTGCAGCTCAAGGGCATGGCCCGCCGTCTGGCACAGGAGAAGGGGCGCACGGAGGAGTTCGAGTTTATGGAACGCATAGAACGCTTGGCCGTTCAGGCCGTCCACAAGGTAAAGGGCAACTCCAAAACGCTCTGCGCCAACGTCGACTTCTATTCCGGCTTCGTCTACGACCTCATCGGACTTCCCGTGGAAATCTATACGCCCCTCTTCGCCATGGCCCGCATCGTCGGCTGGTGTGCCCACCGCAACGAAGAACTCGGTTTCTACGGCCGCCGCATCATCCGTCCCGCCTACCGCTGCGTAGCAGACATCCGCAAGTACGTTCCCGTCAAAGAACGCTGACAGCGCGGCGCTTCGCTTCGCGAATGTGCAAATGTGCAAATATGCAAATGTGCAAATGACTGATAGAGGCGAACGATGGGGGCGAACGATGGGGGCGAACGATGGGGGCGAGCTCTCCCGAGCTCGCTTGTGCGGCTTCACAGACGCTAAACATACTACAGCAATGGATAAACATTTCGAAATAGACATAGATGAAATAGACGAAGCTCCGTTTCGCTACATTATCGTCATAAGCAACGGCGAGCAGGAATTTCCGATTGAATCGTGCGAGGACGAAGATACCACCTTGATGGCCTTGAGCGACGGAGTAAGCCTACCGCTTCCGGATATTATTACGGACTACGTCTTTGAGGCGCCCGAGTCATTCTACAAAGGACATAAATACTCCGACTTCCGCCTCATTGCCTATGACTCTTTCAAGAAAGGCGACAGCAAGTACGGCAAGTTCTACGATGAAAGACTTTGGTGCGACGAAGTTGGTTTCGATGAAGAAACCGAAGAGCTCTATAAAGACTTCTTCGCAGAATAAAAAGAAAGCGAGACACCGGTGATTCATCGGTGTCTCGCTTTTTATCGATATAGATTGTAGTTTTACAATCCTTCCGCTACGCTTACCATCCTGGATTCGGCTTATTGTTTTTGTTTAGGTTAAGCTCGTTGGTGGGAACGGGGAAAAGGTAGTATTTAGGGTCGTAGTGGCGGGTGTGGCTGCACACTACCATGTAGTTGGCGGCATTTACGCTCACTTCCAGCTTATTGACGTTCGAGAGATTGGCGCCGAGGTTGATGTTCGGGTATTTCTCGCTGTCGAGTTTGTCGAGCTGGTGCCAGCGGACGAGGTCCCAGTAGCGGTACCAGTTGTCCGTCATCAGTTCGCAGCGGCGGCAGCGGCGTATTTCCCAAATCAGGTTGCTCACGTTCATGTTGTTCGCTGGGTCTGCTGCGGGTTGAAGGTCCATGGAGGGAAGGCCGGCGCGGTGGAGCAGGGGATTGACGGTGCGGTCGAGGTCCGTTTGGCTGATTGTACCCAGTTCGGCTTTCGCCTCCGCATTGTTGAGCAGCACAACGGCATACCAGTAAAGCGGTGCGTCGGTGTAGCCCGTGGTGGTGTTCGTGCGGTAGTATTTCTCAAGCGAAAGGTTGTCATACTTGCGGATGGTGTAGCCCGTCGACGATGTCATGGGGTCGCCGGGCGCTTTGCCTGTTGCATCTACGCGCGCCCATCCGTGGCCTTTGAAGGAGATGATGGAGTCGACCAAAGCCGTCAGGCGCTTGTCGCGAACGGAGAGCGGGCCGGCAATGGAATAGTTCTCTTTGGCGTTCATCACGGCACGGTCGTCCGTGTTGAGCGACGTGGTGGCCAGCGGTTTGCCGTCGGTGAAGAGGAAGGCGTCGAAGGCGTCCTTGGTGATGCCGTATTGCTCGGCCGAGTTGCACGTCCAGGCAATGAGCGAATGCATCACGAGGTTCTTCTCGTAGTTGCGGTAGAAGATGGTTTCGCTTCCGCTACCAAGGGCAATGGAGTTGTAGACCTCCCCGTATTGCGGGGTGAGGCTGTAGCTCTTGCTGTCGATGAGTGCGTCGGAAGCTTCCGCAGCATATTGCAGATACTTCGCGGCACGTTCGGGGTCGGCGGCTTTTCCGTTGTCGCCCTCGGTGCGGTATTTGGCAAACGTGCCTTCGTAGAGACACACATCGCTCTTCATGGCGAGCGCCATGTGTTTGCTCCACTTTGTCTTGTCCGTGACTACGGGAAGGTTCTCGGCTGCATAGTTGAGGTCGAGAACCACGGAGTCCATCACCACGTCGCGGTCGGTGCGTTCGCCGTAGACGTGCGGGTCGTCGGGGTCGGTGATGACCTCGTTGAGCCATTCCACGTTGCCGTATTCGCGCACAAGCTGATAGTAGGCCCAGGCGCGGTTGAGGCGGGCCACGGCGGTGTAGTAGTTTTTCTCGCTCACGGGAAGGGTGGAGGTGGCCATGTTCTGGATTACGTAGTTGGCGCGCCGCACTTCACGGAAGCCGTCGGTCCAGTAGGAGGACGTGCTCGGCACAGTGGTGAACGTCCAGTTGTCGAAGCCTGAGTTGCCCTGGTCGTCGCTCAGCGTTTTGAAGTAGAACCATCCGAAGCTTCCGCCCTGGTTGTATCCCACGTAGTTGTCGTAGAATTTGTTCGTGTAGCTTTCCACGCTGTTCGAACTGCTCCAAAACTCTTTGTTGTTGATGAACGTGTCGCGCGGATTCTTGTTGAGCATGTCGTCGCAGCCGGCAAACAGACAGGTTGCGATACCGAGCAATGCCATTGTTCTTATAGTCATGATTGCTGTTTCTTGGGGAAAATGGAATGTTCGCTAAAAGTTCACTTGCAGTCCTACGGACCATGAGCGCGTGATGGGTGACGTTCTGCCCCATGTGCCGTAGCCGTAGGTGCCCGTCGGGCCGTCGTTCATTTCGGGGTCGATGGGAAGCCCTTTGGCGCCGTTGTGGAGCAGGCAGAGGTTGTCAACGCTGGCATAGAAACGCACCTTCTCGAGGTACACTTTGCGGGTGAGCGCTTCGGGGAGCGTGTATCCGATGGTGATGTTCTTCAGGCGCAGGTAGGAGAGGTTTATGAGGTAGCGCGACTGCGGATAGTAGTTGTGGCATCCGCCGATGGGGGCGAGGGCGGCTACGTTGCCCGCATACTCGTTGCCGGGGTAGAGGCAGGGGTAGTCGTTCTTCTGGTCGATGGAGACGATGCCGTTGTCGGGGTCGTATATATTATAATGTGTCTGGTGGGAATAGATGGCGAGGTCGGGTTCGCGCATTTCGGGGAAGGCGAAGGACGACTGCGTCCACATGGAACGCTTGCCCACGCCCTGGAAGAAGAGGTCGACGTCGAGACCGCGGAACGAGCCTCCGAGGTGGAAACTGTATTCGTAGCGCGGCATGGTGTTGCCTATGACTTTCAGGTCGCCGTGGTTTTCGAGCGTACCGTCGCCGCCGTCAATCTTGCCGTCGCCGTTGAGGTCCTTGAACTTGACGTCGCCGGGGCCGTAAACGAAGTTGTCGGTCTGGATGCCCGTTTGGTCGGCCACGCCTTCTTTGTAGTTCCACGAGCCGTCGGCGTTCTTGCCGTTGAAGTCGTCTTCCGTGAAATAGCGCTCCGTTTCGAAGCCCCAAATGTCGCCCCAAGTCTCGCCGGCATAGGCATACATCTTGGCGTTGTAGTCCGACACGATGCCGCCCGTGTAGCCGAGAATCTTCGAGTCGTTGTTCCACTTCATCACCTTCGACTTGGAGTCGCCTATGCTGAAGTTGGCATAGAGGTTGAGGTCGTGGGTCACCTGCTTGCGCCATTCGATGCTGAGTTCCCAACCCCGTGTGCGGAGTTGGCCGGCATTGGTGTAGGGAGCCGACGTGCCGACGGTTCCGGGAAGTGCCTTGCCGGGGGCGAGCATGTTGTTCGTCATACGTTGAAACCAATCGAACGAAACGGTCAGCTCGTTGCGGAGGAAGCCGAGGTCGATGCCCACGTCGGTGGTTTGGATGCGTTCCCACGTGAGCGACGAGTTTACCCATGTGGGCATGTCAAACTGGTTGACGCGCGAGTTGCTGCCGTCGAGCCAGTAGGTGCTGCTGGGCGAAATCATGGAAATGGTGGAGAGGAACATGTTGTCGCCCACGGCCTCGTTGCCTATTTCGCCGTAGGATATGCGCAGCTTACCGTTGCTGACCACGCGGCGCAGTTTCTCCCAGTAGTTTTCTTCCGTAAAACGGTAGCCGGCAGAGAACGAGGGGAAGAACGCCCATTTGTCTCCTGCGGGGAAACGCGAACTGCCGTCGTAGCGTCCGTTGAGCTCGAGGAGGTAAATGCCGTTGTAGTCGTAGTTGACACGGGCGAAGTAGCCTGCCGTGGCGCGGTCCGACGTGGAGGAGGTGATGGCGGCGGCGCTCATGTCGCCGAAGGCCAGGTTGAGTTCGGGGTAGCTCTCGTTGTAGAGCTGCGTGCGGCTGGCATAGAAATAGTCGGAACGGATGTCTTCGCCGTTCACGCCGGCCATGGCGCTGAAGTGGTGGGCGTCGGCCCACGTGTGGGTGTAGTTGAGGTAGGCGTTGGCGGCCCAGCGGTTGGCCTTTGTGTTGTGGCGGACGGCAGCCGTTGTGGTGGGCTGTACAATGTAGGTGGGCTCTGTGCCGTTCCAGTTCATGCCGTAGACGCTTGTGCTGCCCGAGTTGTAGTTCGTGTTGTCGGTCTGGTACGTGAAGTCGGCGTTGAGCGAAAGGTCTTTGGTGAACCGTGCCGTGGCGTAGGCGTTGAGGCGGAGCTGGTCGTGTACGGTGGTGGCACGTGCGGCCTGTTTTTGAATGGCAAGCATGCGGTAGTCCGTCTGCGTGCCGTCGGCATTGACGATGTAGCCCGAGGGCACGAAGTAAGAGCCCCATCTCCAGATGTACTGGTAAATGTTGCTGAAAGAGTTGGCATTGCTCATGTCGCGTCGGCTGAAGTTGACGCGTGCGCCGGCGGTGAGCCAGTCCGTCAGTTCGGTCTGCAGGTTGAGCGTGGCGTTGTAGCGTTTGCGCTTGGCGGGATTGTACTTCATCACGTCCTGCTTGCTGCTGTAGCCGAAGGAGGCGTAGTAGGTCGTCTTGCCGCTTGATCCGCTGAGCGACACGTCGTGGCTCGTAGACGGGGCGGCCTTGTCGTACCAGATGTCCTGAATGTCGTAGTCGGCATAGTAGAAAGGCTGTCCGTTCACGAAGCGGTAGTCGCCCACGTTGTTGTCGTCGACGTAGGCGTTCATCTGTCCGTAGCCTTTCTTCCCTCCGGGGTTCTGCTCCTTCCACTTTTCGGCATAGGGCAGGAGTTTGTCGAAATACATGCCGAAGAGTTCCACCGCTCCGTTGCCCTTTCGCGCTTTGGCACGGATGGCGGCAGAGAGCTGCGAGGGCACGTCGGGGAAGTCGGGCAGGATGGTAGCGCGGTCCCAGGCGAAGCGGGTGGAGTATTTTACGGAAAACTTGTCGCCTTGCTTGGCCTGTTTGGTGGTGATGAGAATCACGCCGAAGGCGGCGCGGCTACCGTAGATGGAGGTGGAGGCGGCATCTTTGAGTACGGAGATGGTGGCCACGTCGTTCATGTTGATCATCGACATGTCGTCGACGGGTACGCCGTCTACCACGATGAGCGGACTCGACGTCTGTCCGTTGGACAGCGTGCCCAGGCCGCGGATGCGGATGGAGGGCTGGGCGTTGATGTCGCCGCTGCTGTTGACAATGGAGAGACCGGGCACGGCACCCTGGAGCGCTTTCGAGAGGTCCTGCTCGGGACGCGACGTCAACGTCTGGTCAAGGTCCACGGTGCTTACGGCTCCCGTGAGGTTCACTTTCTTCTGTTTGCCGTATCCCACGACGACCACCTCGTCGAGCAGCGAATTGTTTTCGGTCATGGTAATCTGCATGCCGTCGCTTGCCGTGGCGTCGACGGTCTTGTAGCCGAGACAGAAAAAGCGCAGAGGGGTTTGGGCGGACACTTTGAGTTCGAAGTTTCCGTCCTGGTCGGTTACGGTGGTGGTCTTCGTTCCCGTAACGAGCACGGTGGCTCCGGCCAGGGGCATGCCGTCGCTGCCTACCACGTGTCCTTTTACGGTGTGGTCGTTCTGCCGCACTTCAAGGGGAAGCGGGCTGGCGGTATGTGTATAGCCTGGAGTATAGAGGGAAAACATCAATGCTCCTAAGAGCACATAGCGTACATTCATGAAAGGTGCGTGTTTTTTGAACAATATTTAAATGCAAAAGTATAACTAAAGTATCCGTTGCCAAAACGTTAAGGAATGAAACTTGCGCAGCGCGGTGAAGTTTCTTGCGTGAGACGACTTGTAATTCAGGTTCCCGATATGCGTTTCGCATTAAGTTTGAGCAGCGAGCGGCCTGAAGGGCCACCACTCGTAAGCCCAGGTCACGGAACGAAGTGACGCGGCCTGGGTTAAAAGTCCACCTGCCTCCGCGGGCTGAATTGAAAATCGGCGGCCGAAGGGAAAGCCAAAGCCCACCACATGCGCCAAGAAAAAAAGCTTATGCGGTTGATGTGGTGGCCTTACAGGCCGCAACGTTACCGACAACATATACCCAGGCCGCGTCACTTCGTTCCGTGACCTGGGCTTATGAGTGGTGGCCTTTCAGGCCGCTCGCCGCGCTAACGAATTTGCGTAACTATTTCCTTGTGGCTTACCTCTATAAAAAACCAAACGGAGCGCAACTCC
Source organism: Christensenella sp. UBA1685 (assembly GCA_963600165.1). Classification (GTDB taxonomy): domain Bacteria; phylum Bacteroidota; class Bacteroidia; order Bacteroidales; family Bacteroidaceae; genus Alloprevotella. The sequence goes on from CAVCAV010000052.1 coordinate 9,791, forward strand.
TTGCGAGTAGCGCTCCGTTTGGGTTGGGCGATATTATGTGGTAAAAGCATCAATAACCGATGACGAGACCCGTGGTGACGGCGCTGAACTTGGGGCCGTACGTGGCATCGAGCACGTTGCAGGGAGAGTATTTCACGTACACACCGAGGCCGCGCCAGTGGACTTGGGCTTTGAGGTCTACGCCCACGAGGCTCTGGTGGATGTCGTTGTAGCGCTCCTTGATGTGGTGCGTCACGCCCTGGTCGGTGTCGGCAATGCTGTAGGCCGACTGCGCTGTGGCGTGCGTGTTGAACTGAAGCGTAGCGGAAATGTCGGCGCGCCAGTTGTGGTGGAAGTTGAATCCGTAGGTGAAGGGAATGCCTACGCTGAACACCTTGATGCGTGAACTCTCCGTGTTGCTGGCTCCGTCGGGGTAGGGGGCAAGCGTCAGCGTGTTCGTCACATCGCGGAAGAAGCGCGAGCGTCCTGTGGTGCGGTAGTTGCGCCAGTTGAACGAAACGCCTACGCCGAAGTAGGTCTTGCGGCTCTTCGAACGCCAGGTGTAGCGGACGGGCTCAAAGCCTACTTCAAGGCTGGCGCCCATGTTGAGGTCCATGTTGCCGGCATCGCTTCCCACGGCTTTTGCAAAACCGAAGTAGAAGTTGCCGAAGTCGAGCGAGTTGCGTTTCTTTACTTTCTTTTTGTTCCACGAACCGAAAATCTCGAACTGGCTGTCGCATTCCAAAGAGTCGATGACTTCGATGTCGGCAACAGAATCTACTACGATGTCGTCGTCAGAATCGGTGTCCACATATGTGATGGTGCGGTTGTAGTTGACGGTGTCGTTGGCTTCGGCGGCATGGGCGGTGGACATGAATAGCGCCGAAACGATAAGGAGAATGTATTTGCGTGTCATGATTGTACGGTTTTAAAGCGTTACGCCGATGGTGAGGAGTTTGAAATTGCTGGGCGAAGCCGAACTGAACATGTTGGTGGGCTGGTACTTGATGTAGAAGCCGCCAATCTTGCGCGACTCCACCACCACGCGGTAAGCCACATTGAAGCGGTGGCCGTCTATGCGGTAGTACGAGTCGGTGTAGTGCTTGTCGTCGAGGGTGTAGAGTGTGCGGGTGCGGTTGGCGAGCGTGTACTGAGGTTCGACGAAAAGACCCAGCGAGAAGTTCTTGTTGAACGCATGGGTGTAGCCCACGGGAAGCGTCAGCAGGTAGTTCTTCAGGCGCGAGCGGCGGTCGTGGCTGTTGTCGGGGTAGGGCACGGCGGTGAGTTCGCCGTTGCGCTTTATGTACTCCCACTGCTTTCCGCCGCGGAAGATGTTCACTTCAAGGCCAAGACCGATGCCGAGGCGGTCGCGGCGCGAGGCAAACACATATTCTGCACCAATCACCTGCATGGCGGCGTTGAATCCGACTTTCGTGGGCACCTGGCCTTGCTTGTCGAGAAGAACGGTGGCGCCCAAGCGGATGTCGTCGAAGCCCGTGACGTAGAAGCCGCGCTTGTCCATCAAAGAGTCCTTTCCCTGCTTGTTCTTGTCCAAGACGGGAATGGTGAAGTCAACGCCCGACGACTTGTGTTCGCTGACGTTCGTGTAGGCATCGGCGGGGAACGAGCGTGAGTAGTTGAACACGTAATCGTGGTCGTTTCCGTTTCCGTAGATGTGTACCTGGGTTGACCCGCTGTCTTCTGTGATGACTACGCTGTCGGGGCGGACGGCACGCGTGATGGTGTCGTTCTGACAGAGCGGGGCGAGCATCATGCTCATGAGTAGGAGAGATTGCATGGCGTATGTAGTTTTGTTGTTTCTTGTTGAAAATGGATAAATGCGGCGGCTTTTGCACCCTCTATGGGGGCGACGTTTGAAACGTCGCGTTCTACACGGCTTTCAAGCGATGTATTGAGGGCGTAGCGTATGGGGGCGAAGTCTCCTTGCATACGTAAAGTGTTACGCGTTGCCTCCATAGAGGGCGCAAGCCGTGTAGAGCGCGAAGTCAGGAGACTTCGCCCCCATACGCTTCGCCCCCCATGCGCTACGCCCAGATGGCGAAGCCGTGCCTTTCGGTTTGTAAAGGTAACGCACAAGGGGCATTCTTTGTAACAGTTTTTGTACATTTTTTTAGCCGAAGCCGAAAAAACGTATTTTGTGTACGGAAAAAGCGGCAGTTCTTTGTACTTTTGCTATGCCAAGTTGCACATCCCGTGCGCTTGGCGCGGCTTATAACTCTTGTTGTAAACACCTTGTATTTATGTCCCCAAAAGTTCCGCAACCCATTTTGCGCTGCTCCATATTATTGTTGTGCATCCTCTCGTTCGTAACCGTGGCTTTCGCTTCGTGCACAAGCGAGGGCACTTATGAAGTGGACGACAAACACTCCTTGATAAAGGTCGGCGACAAACTCCCGCAGTTCACCGTCGGGACGAACGATGGCACGACGCTCTCCACGCAGTCGCTCGAGGGCAAACCCTCCGTCGTCGTGCTTTTCCGCACCACCTGCAGCGACTGCCAGCGCGAACTGCCCGTTGTGCAGAAACTCTACGAAACCTACGGCCGCGACGTCAACTTCGTGTGCATAAGCAGGGCAGAAGAGAACGATGCCGTGCAGGCCTACTGGAGCGAACACGCACTGACGTTGCCCTATTCGCCGCAACCCGACAAGGCGGTCTACAACCTCTTTGCCACGCAGACCATTCCGCGCGTCTACGTGTCCGACGCCTCGCTCACCGTGCGAAGCGTATTCGTGGAAAAGACTACCGAGAAAGCTTTGAAAAAGGCAATCACCTCGTTGTTGCAATAGTCTGAACATAAGCCGTTAATCTGCTCATCCTTATTTTGAAACAATAACCTCTCTACAATGAATCATAACGCTTTGAAAACCCGCCTCACGGTGATGAACTTCCTTGAGTTCGCCGTTTGGGGCGCCTATTTGACCTCAATGGGCAACTACTTGGGACGTGCCGGTATGGGAACCGAAATATCGTGGTTCTACGCAATTCAGGGCATCGTCTCCATCTTCATGCCAACCCTCGTCGGCATCGTGGCAGACCGCTTCGTCCAGCCGCAGCGCCTGTTGGGCATCTGCCACCTCATTGCCGGACTCTTCATGGTCAGTCTTTGCTGGCTCGGCCTGCAGTCCGCCCAACCCGACAAAACGCTTTTCATTACGCTCTACACGCTGAGCGTGGCTTTCTACATGCCCACACTCGCACTCTCCAACACCGTGGCGTTTACCATTCTTAAGGACAACGGACTCGACACGGTGAAGGACTTCCCGCCCATCCGCGTGTTCGGAACCGTGGGATTCATCGTCACCATGTGGTTCGTCAACTGCGCCACCTACGACGGCGGAAGCTTCTTCTGCACCTTTGCCGACAACGCCAACAAGTTCCAGTACACCCACATGCAGTTCTTTGTTTCCGGTGTGCTCAGCATCTTCCTTTTCCTCTATTGCCTTACGCTTCCGCAGTGCAAGAACGAGAAACAGGGCAACCAGTCGCTTGCAGAAACGCTCGGACTTAATGCGTTCAAATTGTTCAAGTCCAGACGCATGGCCATGTTCTTCATCTTCTCCGGTTTGCTCGGTATGTCGCTCCAGGTGACCAACGGCTACGCCACACCCTTCATCACGAGCTTTAAGGGCGTGCCCGAAATGGCCGACTCCTTTGCGGCCAACAACGCCACGCTGCTCGTGTCCATTTCGCAAGTGGCAGAAGCCCTCTGCATCCTGCTCATCCCCTTCTTCCTCAAGCGCTTCGGCATCAAAGTGGTCATGCTCATTGCCATGTTTGCCTGGGTGCTCCGCTTCGGCTTCTTCGGCATCGGCAATCCGCTCATGCCCGGCGTCATCCTCTTCATCCTTTCCTGCCTCGTCTACGGCGTGGCGTTCGACTTCTTCAACGTGTCAGGCGGCCTCTTTGTCGACGACGAGTGCGACACCAGCATCCGTGCCTCCGCACAGGGTCTTTTCATGTTGATGACCAACGGACTCGGCGCCACCATCGGCACGCTCATTGCCGGTGAGGTGGTCAACCACTACTGCCACTGGACTGCCGACGGCTACCTCGTGGGCGACTGGCAGTCGTGCTGGTTCATCTTTGCCGGCTACGCCCTCGTCGTCTTCATCCTCTTCGCCTTTGCCTTCAAAGGCAAGGGCAAACAAGCCCAGTAAAGCAGAAGGCTTGCGGAGATAAAAAATACGGAATATCCCCAGACTTGTTTTCATGGCCATCCGTGTTGGAACAACCGCGCGGATGGCCATGTCTTTTCTTCGCACTTTATGCCCTCGCGCGCGTACACACCGATGTTTGTGCAATCTGCCGTCAGTCGTCAGCCGCGCCGACCAAGCCATTTGCGCAGCATGCGCCCTCTATGGAGGCGACGTTTGAAACGTCGCGCTCTACACGGCCATCGGGCGATGTTTTGCGGCGCAAGCGTATGGGGGCGAGCTCTCCCGAGCTCGCATGCGCGAAAAACACAAGACAAAACAAGTGATTTCTCCATACGGCTGACGGCTGACGGCAACTTGCACAAAATTTGGTGTATGCGCGTGAAATTATCTACGTCCCCAACGTATTGGGCTCGTAGAAAAAATAAAATCCCTACGCAATGATTTTGCGAGTCAATGTACCTTTGATGGAGGTGTACTTGTAGCTTCGCCTTATGTCCTCGCGCAAGCGAGCTCGGGAGAGCTCGCCCCCATCGTTCGCCCTCATCGCTCGCCCAAGCGCAGCTCATTCCCACATATGCACACTTGCAAGCTCAGCTCATTTGCACATTCGCACATTCGCACATTTCCCAAGCATCCCCTCCCCACACCGTGCCTTGCATTTTTTACACCATGCCTTGGAGTTGGAGGGAAAAATATCAACCAACATTTTGCAACCTAAAAAAGATGCCGTAACTTTGCATCGTTACAAGGTGCGGAACCTCAGGGCCCGCACGCTTTTCTTCGAACAATATTCAGTATTCTCTATAATACCAATTTTCAAGACATGGAATATTCACACGAAGTTCAGAACATGTGTTGTGTAGCCAAAGGCCCCAACCATGGTCCCGCCCCCATTCCTGAAGAAGGAAAGTGGGTTCAAGCAAAAGAAATCAAAGACATCTCAGGTCTTACTCACGGTGTGGGTTGGTGCGCTCCCCAGCAGGGTGCCTGCAAGCTTACGCTCAACGTGAAGGAAGGCGTCATCGAAGAATGTCTGGTTGAGACCATCGGTTGCTCCGGCATGACTCACTCCGCCGCCATGGCCAGCGAAATCCTTCCCGGAAAGACCATCCTCGAAGCACTCAACACCGACCTCGTTTGCGATGCCATCAACACCGCTATGCGCGAGCTCTTCCTCCAGATCGTTTACGGACGTACGCAGAGCGCATTCTCCGAAGGCGGTCTCGTTGTCGGCGCAGGTCTTGAGGACCTCGGCAAGGGCCTCGTAAGCCAGGCTGGTACCCTCTACGGCACCAAGGTAAAGGGCACTCGCTACCTCCAGCTCACCGAGGGCTACATCACCAAGATGTTCCTCGACAAGGACGACCAGGTTTGCGGCTACGAATTTGTTCACATGGGCAAGTTCATGGACGCCGTAAAGAAAGGCATGGACGCCAACGAAGCGCTCAAGAGCGTAACCGGCCGCTACGGTCGCACCACCGAAGAGCAG
>CAVCAV010000053.1:0-15392 GCA_963600165.1 Christensenella sp. UBA1685
TGGTCAACCGTGCGGCGCGTGTATTTGGAAGAAACGGTGGTGCGCGTTTCCCAGTCGGAGTCGTTGCTCAGGCGCGAGAGGTTGAGCTTGAGTCCCATGTCCTTTCCCGTGCCGGTCACCTTCATGCTCATGGCGTTGGGAAACTGGCGGCCGTCGAAGGCAGCGAAGTCGGAATAGTCGAAACGGAATTCGCCCTTGTCGCTCTCCTTTGTGCCGCGCACCACGAGGGCGGTAAGGAGTGCGGGATTGGGCTGGGTGAGGAAGGTGTAGGAGAGCTGCGGCGTGTTGGTAAGGGAAAGCACGGGCGTGCCGTTTTCATACGAGAGCGTGAAGCGCGAAGCGGAGTTGGCAGCCGTGCGCTCGCCGGGTACGAAGAGTTCGTTCCAGAAAACGGACTGCAGAGCATAGAAGTCGAGGTTGGCTTTCTTCAGGAAACTCACTTCGCTGTAGGCGGCACGCACATACTGCTTGTTGATGCGGTCGAGAATAAGCACGTCCTGCGGAGTGAACTCCAGGCGGCCCACTTCCATGCCGAGGAACGTGACGGAAAGCTGCACCACGTCGTTGCGCTTCATGCGGAGCGTGCCGTTGGCGCTCAGGCTTTTGCCGAGTCCTTCTATTTCAACCTTCACCTTGGCGGTAAGGCACATTTTCGTAAGGTTATTCTTCGCCACGTTCTTCACCACAGCGGCGGCGGTGCTTGCCGTAGCGGCAGGTGCCGTAACGGCGGTGGAAGACAACGTGGTGTTCTCAAGGTTCTTCGTGGACCGGCACGAAGCAAACACTGCGATGCTGAGCAGCAAGAGTATTGAGAGGTGTTTCATTCTTATTATAAATAATAGGTAAGTATACATTAGCGCAAGCGCCGTGTAGAACGCGACGTTTCAAACGTCGCCCCCATACGCGGGGCAAGGCGCAGCTCATTTGCATATTTGCACATTTGCACATTCGCGCAGCTCCGCTGCGCGCTACGGCCGTCCCCGTCTCAACTTGAGCAGGATGCGGTTGCGGTCGGCTTTCTTTTCGGCGAGCGAGAAGGCTTTTTGCCAGAAAGTGCGGGCCTTCTTCTTTTCGCCCGAGTGGTAGTAGATGTCGCCTGCATGGTCGAAGAGCGAAGCGTTCTGGCGGTCGGTGCCGTCCACGAGGCGGAGCATTTCGTCTATGAAGATGCGTGCCTGAGCGTATTGCCCCATACGGAAAAGCACCCAGGCATAGGTGTCGAGATATGTCGTATTGTCGGGTTCGGCATCCACCGTGCGACGGCTCATCACGCGCGCCTTTTCAAGGTTGCGGCGGTCGAGCGAAAGGAAGTAGGCATAGTTGTTGAGGCAGAGCATATTCTGCTCATTGTAGACCAAAGCGCTGTCGTAGGCCGCATAGGCGGGTTCTTTGCGGCCGCCGTCGTGGAGCACGTCGCCCAGTTGGGCATAAAGGTCTGAAGCCAGTTCGCGGTCGGTGCTTTCCTCAATGCGTTCGGCACCGCGGGAAAGGGCGTCGATGGCCTCCTCGTCGCGGCCGAGGCGGTAGAGCGCCACACCTTCGTAGTAGTAATAGGTCACTTCGCCCGGCTGGTACACTTCGCCCTTGCGGCAAATGTCGGCGGCCTGCTTCATGTCGTCTTTCTGCAACATAATCTGCAGGAGCTGCAAACGCGCCGTGGTGTAGTCCGGCTCTATCTCGAGAATCTTGCGCAACACGGGCACCAGCGAGTCCGAAGGCATTTTCAGGCTCGCCATGTAAAAGGCGCAGAGTTCGGCCATGTCGCGCGACTCCTGCGGTTGGGCGAGCACTTTACGGAAAAGTTCGAGCACCTCGGTGCTGTCGGCCTTGCGGTTGAGATTGTCAATGGCAAACGCCTTCATGGCCTCGATGCGCGCCGTGGTTTCGGTGTGCGGATTGAGCACCACGCGGTTGAGCAGCGAGCGGTAGAGCGAGTCGGCCTCAGCGGCTTTGTAGTAGGCAAGGAGCGAGAGCTGGGCGTAACTGTTGTTGGGCTCGGCGGTGAGCACGTCCTTGTAGATTTCTATGGCGCGGTCGTGATAGCCGTGCTGGTCGTAGAGGTCGCCGAGAAGCACGCGGTAACGGAGGTCGAGCGGATATTCGGCACAAAGGTCTTCGATGGACTTGTAGGCGTGCTCGTCGTCCTTCATGGCGAGGTAGGTCTGGAACTTTTCAAGACTGAGCGCTTCGCTTTGTCCGTCTATTTTCTCAAGGCGTTCTATGGAACGGATGGCGCCGGCATAGTCGCCGCTTTGCTTGTAGAGCCAAATGAGCGAGGCAAGGTTTTCGGTGGTAGCCTGGTGCTCGGAGATTTCCTCGTAAATCTGTATGGCGCCGTGGTAGTCGGCACTGTTGGCAAGGTAAGTGCCGAGCGTTTCCTTGTAACTGAGGTTGTCGGGAGCGAGACGCACGGCTTTGCGCAGCAGAGAGTCGCCCTCCTGACGCGAAAGGGTGTCGGAGTAAGTGGAATAGGACAGTTTCAGCACACCCATCTCGTAGTTGGCTTCGGCAGCGTCGGGACAGAGCGCGAGGGCGGCATTGAGGAGTTCAAACTCGGCATCGATGTGCTCCGCTTCCTTTTGCCGTACGGCTTCGAGGAAGAGTTCGTTGAAGCGGCGCGGCGTGACGGTTTCGGGAAGGGACATGGCTACACTGTCGTCCTTCACTTGTAGCGAGGAAGACTTTTCGGCATGCTGCGAACGGCACGAAGCGAGCACGCAGAGCAGGACGAATATGTAAACTGTCCGGAGCAGAATGTACGGGTTATGAATAAGGTACGGGAAGTTCTGTAATTTTATTTTTTGCCGCTATGACCAAAGCCGCCTTCGCCGCGCTCCGTTTCGTCGAGAGCCGAGACGGGCGTCCATTCTACCGTTTCGTGGCGCGCCACTACGAGCTGCGCAATGCGGTCGCCGTCGTTCACGGTGAAAGGTTCGGTGGAAAGGTTGGCCATAATCACGCCGATGAGTCCGCGGTAGTCAGCATCGATGGTGCCGGGCGTGTTGAGCAGCGTGATGCCGTGTTTGAGCGCCAGGCCGGAGCGCGGACGCACCTGGGCTTCGTAGCCTTGCGGAAGGGCAATGCGCAGTCCGGTGGGCACAAGGCGGCGCTCCATGGGCTGGAGCGTGACGGGTTCGTCGAGATTGGCGCGAAGGTCCATGCCTGCGCTCAAAGGAGTGGCATATTGGGGAAGGTCGTGGTGCGACTCGTTTACAATTTCTATTTTCATTTCCGTAGGATGGTTACGTGGCTTGGGAACTGTGCTTTGCCGTGCGGCCACAAGAAATGCAGCCGACAACGTGTGTTGTCCGCCGTTTGCCGCCTTGCACAGCATTCCATAATCATGCAAAAATACGGAAAACGGCCCACACCCGCCTTTGTTTCTGCAGAAAATGCTTATTGCGCGCAAGTTTTTGAGTACTTTTGCCGTAAGCGCAAGCGGCCACGGCGACTCTTCGGCTTTTCTGAAAGAAACGAAAGCGCTTGCCGCAAGTTGCAAAAGCCCATCTCTCACCAAACCGAACCGCCCATGTCCATGAACTGGCAGACTCTCATTTCCTCGAAACGTTTAGGGAAGGAGAACAAACAGAAACCGCTCGAAGAGCGCCGCACAGAGTTTCAGCGCGACTACGACCGCCTCATTTTCTCGGCAGCCTTTCGGCGCATGCAAAACAAAACGCAGGTGTTTCCCCTTCCGGGCAGCGTTTTCGTGCACAACCGCTTGACGCACAGCCTTGAAGTGTCGAGCGTGGGCCGTTCGTTGGGCACGGACATCAGCCGCGAGCTCATCCGCCGCCATCCCGAACTTGCCGAGACGGAGCTGACGGGCATGGGAGCCATTGTGAGTGCGGCCTGTCTGGCGCACGACATGGGCAATCCGCCGTTCGGCCACAGCGGCGAGCGCGCCATCCGCACTTATTTCAGCGAGGGCAACGGCCGTACGCTTCACGACCTCGTCACGCCCGACGGCCGCGAACTTTCTGAAGCGGAATGGATGGACATGACGCGCTTCGACGGCAACGCCAACACGTTCCGTCTGCTCACGCACCACTTCAACGGACGGCGTCGCGGCGGTTTCGTCATGACTTACTCCACGCTGGCCGCCATTGTGAAGTATCCCTACGGTTCGGACCGCGCCGTGAGGAAACCCAAGTTCGGATATTTCGAAAGCGAAAGGCTTACTTATCTCCACATTGCCCGCGAGCTCGGCATTCACTGCCTTGAAGAGGGCGCGGACGGCTCGCTGCGCTTTGCCCGCCACCCGCTGGTGTATCTTGTGGAGGCGGCCGACGACATTTGCTACGAGATAATGGACATTGAAGACGCACACAAACTGCGCATCCTCTCCGACGAGCAGACGATGGAGCTTTTCCTCGCTTTCTTCGAGCCTGATGAGCGCGAACGGCTGCGCAATGCCTACAGTTCGGACACCGATGTCGACGACCAGATAGTCTACTACCGCTCGTGTGTCATCAATGCCCTCGAGCGGGCTTGCGTGGGTGTGTTTTTGGAAAACGAAACGCGCATTCTCGACGGCACTTTCGAAGGTTCGCTCATCGACCACATTCCGCCGCTGCTCCACGAAGCCTACCGCCGCTGCGAAGAGGTGGCCACAAGCCGCATCTACCGCTGCAAGGAGGTGACGGACGTGGACCTTGCGGGTTATCACATCATCTATACGTTGCTCGAACTGATGACGGATGCCGTGATGGCTCCCGACAAGGCTTACTCCTCGCTGCTTCTTGCCCAAGTGCCTTCGCAGTATGAGGTGCGCGCCGAACGGCGTGGCGACCGCCTCATGGCGGTGCTCGATTTCCTTTCCGGCATGACGGACGTCTACGCCCTCGACCTCTACCGCAAGATAAACGGCCACTCGCTCCCCAGCGTTTAACGGCATCTTGCACCGTTTTGCCCATTGCAAAAAACAAGTTCCGCAGTTTGCGATTTGCGCAAACTGCGGAACTTGTTTTTTATCTGCTTGGGATTTTTTCCTTTATCCCACCTGGCTTCCGCCGGCTACGGGACGGTCTACCGTGACGAGGGAGAGGGAGTCGTCGAAGTTGACGGCGGAGAGAATCATGCCCTGGCTCTCGATGCCGCTGATGGTGCGGGGAGCGAGGTTGGCCACGAAGCACACCTGTTTGCCCACGAGGTCTTCAGGGTTGTAGTGCTGCGCAATGCCGCTGAGGATGGTGCGGTTTTCGAGTCCGTCGGCAATTTCAAACTTCAAGAGCTTCTTGCTCTTCTTCACCTTTTCGCAAGAGAGCACGGTGCCCACACGGATGTCGAGTTTCTCGAAATCGTCGAAGGCAATGGTGTCCTTCACGGGAGCGGCCTTGAAAGCAGCGGCTTCGTTGGCTTTCTTCGTGTCGAGGAGCTTCTGCACCTGTGATTCCACCACGCTGTCTTCAATTTTCTCAAAGAGAAGTTCGGGTTTGCCGAGCTGGTGTCCTGCGGGAAGGAGGTCAACGGCGCCGAGGCGGTCCCACACTGCTTCTTCCACGTGGAGCATGCCACGGAGTTTCTCGCTGGAGAAGGGAAGGAACGGCTCGAAAGCTACGGCAAGATTGGCCACAAGCTGAAGGGAAAGGTTGAGAATGGTCTTCACACGTTCGGGGTCGGTCTTTATCACCTTCCAGGGTTCGGAATCGGCGAGATATTTGTTGCCGATGCGTGCAAGGTTCATGGCTTCCTTCTGTGCGTCGCGGAAACGGAAGGCTTCGAGCAGACGTTCCACTTCGGCCTTCACGCCCTTGAACTCTTCAATGGTGTCGAGGTCGTACTGCGTAAACTCTCCTGCGGCGGGCACAATGCCGTCGTAGTATTTCTGCGTGAGCTGGAGCGCGCGGTTCACGAAGTTGCCGTAAACGGCCACGAGCTCGTTGTTGTTGCGTGCCTGGAAGTCTTTCCAAGTGAAGTTGTTGTCCTTCGTTTCGGGCGCATTGGCGGTGAGCACGTAGCGGAGCACGTCCTGCTTGCCGGGGAAGTCGCGCAGATATTCGTCGAGCCACACAGCCCAGTTGCGCGAGGTGCTTATCTTGTCGTCTTCGAGGTTGAGGAACTCGTTGGCGGGCACGTTGTCGGGAAGGATGTACGAGCCCTCTGCCTTGAGCATGGCGGGAAAGACGATGCAGTGGAACACGATGTTGTCCTTACCGATAAAATGGATGAGACGCGTGTCGTTGCTCTTCCACCACTTCTCCCACGTGTCGGGAAGAAGCTCTTTGGTGTTGGAGATGTAGCCGATGGGAGCGTCGAACCATACATAGAGCACTTTGCCGTCGGCACCTTCTACGGGCACGGGGATACCCCATTCGAGGTCGCGGCTCACGGCACGGGGTTTGAGGCCCATGTCGAACCAGCTCTTGCACTGTCCCATGACGTTGGTGCGCCATTCCTTGTGCTGCTCGGTAATCCAGGGCTCAAGCCACTGCTGGTGCTTGTCGAGGGGAAGGTACCAGTGCTTGGTTTTGCGGAGCACGGGCTTCGAACCGCTCACGGCGCTCTTCGGATTGATGAGCTCGGTGGGAGAAAGGGCGGTACCGCACTTTTCGCACTGGTCGCCATAAGCGCCTTCGGCGTGGCAGTGGGGACATTCGCCGGTGATGTAGCGGTCGGCGAGGAAGGTGTGGGCCTCTTCGTCGTAGTACTGTTCGCTTTCCTTCTCCAGGAATTCGCCCTTGTCGTAGAGCGTGCGGAAGAAATCGGATGCGGTTTTGCGGTGAACGTCGGAGGTGGTGCGGCCGAAGAAGTCGAAGGAAATGCCGAAGCCTTCGAATGACTCCTTGATGACCTTATTGTAGCGGTCCACTACTTCCTGAGGCGTGCAGCCTTCTTTGCGGGCACGGATGGTGACGGGCACGCCGTGTTCGTCCGATCCGCAGATGAAGAGCACTTCACGCTTGCGCAGACGAAGGTAGCGCACATAAATGTCGGCGGGCACGTACACGCCGGCGAGGTGGCCGATGTGCACACCGCCGTTGGCGTAGGGGAGTGCCGCGGTGACGAGCGTGCGGTTGAAATTCTTTTCTTCCATATAATGGGTATGTGTCGTTTTGTTGTTACAATGGGGTAAAAACCATGGCCTTTACGGACATAGGCTTTGCAAAAGTACGATTTTTTCGGTGGACGGCATTTGCGTCGGTGCGTTGTAATGGTAAAAAATCGGATTGGGCCTTACATTTGTCTGTCCGCCGATGCGCATGGTCTTTGCATAACTTAGCAAAAAATAAACACGCAGCAGATGCGCTACAATAGGAAGTTTTGTAAATTTGCGGTGAAAAAGGCGCGGACTTCCTCCGCTTTTGCAGCGCATGGGAGTTCGGCATTTGACAAAGGTTCAACATACAATTTACAGCATAAACATTATGGCATTTTTAACTGACGAAAAACTTCTGATTGTCGGCGCAGGCGGCATGATTGGTTCCAACATGGTACAGAGCGCTCTTATGCTCGGCCTCACTCCCAACATTTGTCTTTACGACATCTACGAACCGGGCGTACACGGCGTGTTTGACGAAATCCAGCAGTGCGCTTTCCCCGGCGTAAACGTAACCTACACGGTTGACCCCGCTGAGGCATTCACCGGTGCCAAATATATCATCTCTTCCGGCGGTGCTCCCCGTAAGGACGGCATGACCCGCGAGGACCTTCTCAAGGGCAACTGCAAGATTGCTGCCGAGTTCGGCGACAACATCAAGAAGTACTGCCCCGATGTAGAGCACGTGGTGGTTATCTTCAACCCCGCCGACGTAACGGCTCTCACCGCCCTCATCCACTCTGGCTTGAAGCCCAACCAGCTCACCTCTCTCGCTGCCCTCGACTCCACTCGTCTGCAGCAGGCTCTCGCCCTCGAGTTCGGCGTTCAGCAGGACAAGGTAACGGGTGCTCACACCTACGGTGGCCACGGCGAACAGATGGCCGTATTCGCTTCTCAGGTTAAGGTTGACGGCAAGCCCCTCTCTGAAATGGGTCTTTCCGACGAGCGTTGGGAAGAGATCAAGCACCACACCGTTCAGGGTGGTTCGAACATCATCAAGCTCCGCGGCCGCAGCTCCTTCCAGAGCCCTGCCTACAACGCCGTGAAGATGATTGAAGCTGCCATGGGCGGCGAGAAGTTCACTCTTCCTGCAGGTTGCTACGTGAACAACGACAAGCTCGGCTTCAAGAACGTGATGATGGCTATGCCCACCACTATCGACAAGACGGGTGTTCACTTCACCGAACCCACGGGTACTCCCGAAGAACTCGCTTCTCTTGCCAAGAGCTACGAACACCTCTGCAAGATGCGCGACGAAATCGTTGAGCTCGGCATCGTTCCCGCCGTTGAGAAGTGGGGTGAGGACAATCCCAACCTCTAATCCGCCCGGTTAGACAATCACATTCATAAAAAATCCCCCTTGCGCTGCTTTGGCAATGCAAGGGGGATTTTTTAATGTGCAAATGTGCAGATGTGCAAATGTGCAAATGAGCTGCGCTTTGAGGATAGTGATAAAGGGGATTACTTCGCCATTTCCACACGCACCTCGCTGCCATTGCGAAGGAGGTAGGCGCCGGCGGGGAGGGAGCGGCTCCAGACGGCGTAAGGCGCGGTGAAGAGTTTTTGGCCGGCGGTGGAATAGACGTCTACGGAGGTGGCGGCATTCCAAGCGTCGGCGGAGGTGGCAGAGGCGATGCCCTCTGTGCCGCCCTTGAAGGTGAACGAAGCCAAGCCGTCGGCCGACACGGCAATGTTCGTGATGGGGGCGTTCATGAAGTAGGTGCCGTCGGTGTTGGCATTGTAGAGCGTGGCGGCGGGGACGGACGTGTTGGTCAGCTCGTTGCTTCCGTAGCGGTTTGGGAAGAGGTCAAGACTGTCGGAACGGTAACTGGCATCGCCGTCGGCTGCCATAATGGTGTAGCGCTGATGGTCGGCCACGGTGTTCACCTTGTTGTTCTTCCAAGCCTTCTCGTCGTAGTCTATATGCGTAATCATCAATCCGCTGCAGGCATCGTAGTCGTACCATCCGCCCTTCTGGCGGTTTTCAAGCATGTAGTATTCGTTGCGGTCGGCAGGATTGTAGACCACGTAGGCCACGGGCTTTTTGTCGAGGGAGGGAATGGAATTGACAACGGTGGGGTCGGTAAGTTCCGTAGGCTCAAGCCATCCGCTCACCCAACGCTCGTAGGCGGTGTAGCCGGAAGGTCCGTAGGTGTTGCCCGCGTAGCAACCGTAGCAGCACAGACTCCAGTAGCCCATGCCGAAGTTTATGCCGTTTTCGGCATCGTAGAAGTCGGGAATTCCCATGCAGTGACTGAACTCGTGGCAAGCGGCGCCGATGCCGTCCATGCGGGTTTGGGAGTCCATGTTGAGTTCCGTGCTGCAAGCGTAAGTGTTTATCTTCACGCCGTCGAGGGTAAGCGTCTTGAACCATTCGGCAAGGGTGGCTTCGTGGGGCCAGATGCAGTCTTCGGGATTGCCGTTGAAGGCTTGGCTTTGTCCTGCACAGAGCACGAACACCTGGTCGACCTTACCGTCGCCGTCCCAGTCGTATTTGCGGAAATCCACCGAGTCGTCGGCAAGTTTGCAGGCTTCAACAATCATGTCGGCCGGACGGATGTCCACCCATGAACCTGGGGCGCCGTAGTAACTGAGATCGTGCGAGAGGGTAACGGGACCTACCACGTCGAACGTGAGGTCGAACTGTCCGTAGCTCTGGTCGTAGAAGTAGTCGTGCACGCTGCCGAGGTTGCCGTTGTCGTGGTAGCCTTCTTTGTTGAACATGTCGTCGAAAGCCTGGCGGGTGTGCTCGGGCGTCATCTTCACGTCCTGGAAATTGACGAGGATGACGAGGCCGCGCTGCTTTCCGCTCTGTACGGCACGGGCGTTGCGCGAAGCGTTGTTGCGGGTTTCGAGCCGAGAGAAACGGTGGGCGTTGCGCACGGCGAGCCGGTTGGTGTGGAGCGCAGCAAGGCGGTCAACTATTGCAGCGTGGCCGGCAGTAAGGCGCAGTTCTTCTGCGCTGCGGACGGCGGCTTCGTGTGCGAGGCAATTGGCTGAAACGAGGCGTTCGCCATCGAGGCGTGCATAGTGGAAGGAGCCATCGGCAAGGCGCACGAGGGGAATGCCGTCGGTGGTCTGGTAGTAACTGGAGAGTTCGTCGCCGACGAGCCTTACGGTGAGGCGTGTTCCGTCGGGTTGGAGGAAGGTTTTCGTACCCGGCCAGGCGGGAATGGCCGCTGCGGGAATGGCCAGCAGGGCGCAGAGGAGGAGGGTAATGAGATGTTTCATATATAAATGTAAAATGGGGAGCGAACGATGGGGCGAACGATGGGGGCGAACGATGGAGGCGAAGTCTCCTGACTTCGCTTGGGCGAAGAAGCATTCTTTTTTCAAAGATACCTGATCCGCTCAAGCGAGCTCAGGAGAGCTCGCCCCCATCGTTCGCTCCATCGTTCGCTATTCTTTTATTTTACTTATTACTTCGCCATTTCCACGCGCACCTCGCTGCCGCGGCGGAGGAGGTAGGCGCCGGCGGGAAGGGTGCGACTCCAGACGGCGTAAGGTGCGGTGAGGAGTTTCTGGCCGGTGGTGGAATAGACTTCAACGGGTGCGGAAGCGTCCCACGTGGCGGCAGTGGCGGCTTGCGCAATGCCTGTCTGCTTGGCAGTGGTGACGAGCTGCTGGGCGCTCCATGCCGAAGAGGTGCTGGCGGAAACGGTACGTACGCGCCAGAGGTAGGGAGTGCTCTTCGTCAGGCTGTCCACGGCGAAGGAGGTGCCGCTGACGGCGGCGAGTTTGGCCTGGCGGGAGTTGTCGGTGAGGGTTTCGAGGTCGGCGTCGGTGAACTGGCCGTCGTAGATGCCCATGTCGCCGGTGAGGTAAACGCGCTTGGCGGAAGAGGAAACGCTCACGTAGAAGTCTTTGTCGACATCGGTGACAATCATCACGTTTTCGGCTTCGTCGGCCTTGGGTGCAATGGTCTGGCTCCAGAGTTCTTCGCCGTAGGAGGTGAAGAGTTTCACGTTGAGCTTGCCCGTGTCGTTGCCGTATTTTTTGCAAGCCACACGCACGGTGACGCTACCCGAAGCAGGAGCGGAATAGACGGGCGAGGTGATGCTGCCGTTTTGGCTGGAGCTGCCGAGCTTCACGTGGGAAGGACCGGCAAAGACTTTCACGCCGCTCCAGCCCTTGGTGGTGAAGTAATCGTCGAGTTTCGAACTGATGTCCACGCTTGAGTCGGAGGTGAGCTTGGCGCCCCAAGCGTCGAAGTCGTCGGAGGCGAGTTCGGCGGCGGGAGTGGAAAGCGTGCTGGCGGGACGCACTTCAACTTCGTAGCCCGTAGCGCCTTCTACGGCTTCCCAATGGGCGGTGAAGGAGGTGGTGTCGACATCGGTGGCTGCCTGGGGTGCGGGAACGGCGAGTTGCGTGCCGCCCATGAAGACGAACTGCACCAGACTGTCGGCAGTGATGCTGATGTCGGTGATGGCTTTGTTCATGTACTTCGTGCCGTCGGTGTTGGCGTTGAAGAGCGTGGCGGCGGGCTGCGAAGTGTTGGTGAGGGCGTTGTTCTTCTTATAGGGATAGAGGTCGCCTTCGAGCGTATCGTGGTCGTAGTCGTTGTCGGCGGCGATGATGGAGCAGCGCTGGTGTTTGGGGGCGTCGTTCACTGCGTTGTTGTCCCAAACGGACTGGTTGAAGTCCACATGGGTAATCATGAGTCCGCGCGCTTCGTCGTACTCGAACCATCCGTCCTGCTGACGGTTTTCGAGGATATAGTATTCGTTGCGGTTTGCGCCGTTGTAGACGATGTAGGCCACGGGCTTCTTGTCGAGCGAGGGCATGTCGCTGACGGTGACGGGCTGCGTGAGTTCCTCGGGCTCGAGCCATCCGCTCACCCAACGCTCGTAGGCGGTGTAGCCGGTGGGACCGAAACTGTCGTTGCCGTAGCAGCCGTAGTCCATAAGGCTCCAGCTGTCCATGCCGAAGCCGCCGCTGTAGTCGGTGTCGTAGAGGTCGGGAAGCCCCATGCAGTGGGAGAATTCGTGGCAGGCCGTACCTATGCCGTCCATGCGGCTCTTGGAGTCTTCGAAAAGTTCGGTGGAGCAGCCGTAGTTGTCAATCTTCACGCCGTCGAGCGTGAGGCTGTAACCGTACTGGCTGATGTAGTACTCGTGGGGCCAGATGCAGTCGGTGTCGTTGCCGTCGAACGATTCGCTCTGCCCGGCGCATACCACGAACACCTGGTCCACTTCGCCGTCGCCGTCCCAGTCGTAGTCCTTGAAGTTGACCTGACTGTCAACGAGCTTGCAGGCTTCGTAGACCATCTGTCCCGCGTTTTTGTCGTTGCCGTAACTGTCGTTGCCGCCGTAGTAGCTGAGCTTTTGCGACACGGTGACGGGACCTACCACGTCGAACTGTATGTTGCACTGGCCGTAGCTCTGGTCGTAGAAGTAGTCGTGCACGCTGCCGGAGTTGCCGTTGCCGGTGTAGCCCACTTTGTTGAACATGTCGTTGAACACGTCGTGGGTGTTGGCGCTGTTCATCTTCACGTCCTGGAAGTTGACGAGAATGACGAGGCCGCGCTTCACTTCGTCCTGTGCAGTGGCGCGCTTGGTGCGGCTGGCGGCCTTGCGGGCTTCGAGGCGCTTGATGCGTGAAGCATTGCGAAGGCTGAGGCGCTGGCGGTGGAGCTGGGAAAGGCTGTTGAGGAGTCCGTCGTTGTCAGCGAGAAGGGCGGTTTCGGCTGCGGTGCGGTCGGCAACTTCGTGGGCGAGGGCATTGGCCGCTACGAGAGTGTTGCCTTCGAGACGGGCGTAGCTGAACGAGCCGTCGGCAAGGCGCACGAGGGGTTTGCCGTCGAGGGTCTGGTAGAAGTGGAGGGTTTCGTCGCCGACGAGGCGCATGGTGAGTTGCTTGCCGTCGGGCTGGGTGACGGTGCGTACGGTGCGCTTGGCGGGAACGGCCATGGCGGAGATTGCCAGCAGCGCGGCGGCTGCGAAGGTGAATATACGTTTCATGTTATATTATGAAGGGGGAGGGGATTTTTAGATGAAGAGAGAGAGAAGAACAGAGCGATGAGGGAGCGAACGATGGGGGCGACGTTTGAAACGTCGCGTTCTACACGGCTCAATGGCATACTCGCTCATGCGAAGTCAGGAGACTTCGCCCCCATCGTTCGCCCCCATCGTTCACTACAGCTGCTGCATGTCGTTGAGGCGTTTGTAGTAGCCGCCGAGGGCGAGGAGCTGCTCGTGGGTGCCGCGCTCCACAATGCGGCCTTCGTAGAGCACGCAAATTTCGTCGGCGTTCTTGATGGTGGAGAGGCGGTGGGCGATGGCAATGGTGGTGCGCGTCTTCATGAGCCGTTCGAGGGCTTCCTGCACGAGGCGTTCGCTCTCGGTGTCGAGGGCCGAGGTGGCTTCGTCGAGGATGAGGATGGCGGGGTTTTTGAGGATGGCACGGGCTATGGAGATGCGCTGGCGCTGTCCGCCGGAGAGGCGGCAACCGCGGTCGCCCACCTTCGTGTCGTAGCCCTGCTCGCTTTCCATGATGAAGTCGTGGGCGTTGGCTATCTTGGCGGCTTCCACCACCTGCTCCTTCGTGGCGTGCTCCACGCCGAAGGCTATGTTGTTGAAAAACGAGTCGTTGAAGAGTATGGCTTCCTGGTTGACGTTGCCGATGAGGGCACGGAGTTCGGAGATGGCAAGGGTCTTCACGTTTTTGCCGTCGATGAGTATCTCGCCGCCGCACACGTCGTGGTAGCGGGGCAGGAGGTCGACGAGGGTGGACTTGCCCGAACCGCTCTGGCCCACGAGGGCGATGGTCTGGCCGCGCTTCACGGTGAGGTTGATGTCGGAGAGCACGGGTGTGCCTTCGTGGTAGGCAAACGACACGTGGCGGAACTCTATGCTGTCGGTGAGCGAGTCGATGTGGTCTGCGTGCTCGGGTTCGGCTATGGGGTTGACGGCGTTGAGAATCTTGTTGACGCGTTCCACGGAGGCCATGCCTTTGGGAATGCTGTAGGAGGCTTTGGAGAAATCCTTCAACGGCTGTATGATGCTATAGAGGATGACCATGTAGAAGATGAACGTGGGGGCGTCGATGGGCGAATGGTCGGAGAAGATGAGCGTGCCGCCGTACCAGAGTACGAGCACGATGAGCGTGGTGCCGAGAAATTCGCTCACGGGGTGGGCGGACGACTGGCGGATGGCCACGCGGTTGGAGGCGTTGCGGAAGTCGTTGGTGGAGCGGTCGAAGCGGTCGGCCATTTTCCTTTCGGCACCGAAGGCTTTGATGATGCGCATGCCGCCGAGGGTTTCCTCGAGCTGTGCCATGGTGTCGCTCCACTTGTTCTGTGCGTCGAGACTCTGGTGCTTGAGCTTACGGCCTATGCGGCCCATCATCCAGCCCATGAGGGGGAGCACCACAATGGTGAACACGGTGAGCTGCCACGAGGTGTAGATGAGCACACCGAAGTAGCAGACGAGGAGGATGGGGTTTTTGATGAGCATGTCGAGCGAACCGGTGATGGAGTTTTCTATCTCGTTCACGTCGCCGCTCATGCGGGCTATGATGTCGCCCTTGCGCTCGTCGGAAAAGAAGCTGAGGGGGAGGGAGAGTATTTTGTGGTATACGCGGCTGCGGATGTCGCGCACAATGCCGGTGCGGAGGGGCACCATGATGCCTACGGAGGCGAAGTAGCAGGAGGTCTTGAGCAGCGTGGCAGTCACGAGGAAGAGGCCTATGAAGAGGAGCGTGGTGGCTGCGCCGTACTGGTCCATTAGCTCGGTGGTGTACCAGTACATGTTGTTGACGATGATTTCCTTCATGCCCACGCCGGCGGTACTCCAGGGGATAAACTCGTAGTGGTTGCGGTCTATGCCGAAGAGGAGCTGGAGCATGGGAATGAGCGACACGAACGAGAACACGTTGAGCACTGCGGAAAGCAAGTTGAAAAGGAGGGAGCCTGCGAGGTAGGCTTTATAGGGACGGACGTATTGCCGCATTATGCGGAAAAATTCTTTCATGCGTCGGGCTTGGGAGGATGGTTATATAAATATAATGTGGAAGGCAACACCGGGAGCAGCGTCGCGGTTTCCGTTGCAAAAGTAATGATTAGTAATGTGTAATGGGGTTGTTGAGGGGAAAATATCGTTGTACCCTATGAACGATGGGGGCGAACGATGGGGGCGAAAACGGGCTGAATTGAAAATCGGCGGCCGAAGGGAAAGCCAAAGCCCAGCACAACATAGCCCAGGGCAAGCGAAGCGACACCCTGGGTAAATGCAACACCTTGATTGCACGCCCTGAAAGGGCAACACAATGGCTACACATGCGCTGCAATTTAACAGAAACAGACATTATGCTGCCCTTTCAGGGCGCATTTCCATTATATACATCCTAACCCAGG